>DATESJ010000095.1:0-3897 GCA_035270885.1 Sedimentibacter sp.
GTACCGGTTGCCACATCATAGATTGTACCGTTTTCGTAGTCATATGATTTTATGTCTTGAGCATGTATGTGTCCGCTTAAATTCAAGTCAAATCCTAATTTTTCATATAGCTCCTGAATTTTTTTGTAATTATCCAATGTATACCCAAAATACCTCATTTCGCTGTGCTTTAACAAATTATGATGCATTACGGTCACAATCCTTGCGTTATTTTCATTTGCCATATCGCTGCATTTCTCTATCCAATTTTGAGTTTCATCCAATATTACCCCATTGGGGGTTGGCATTTCAAGTTCGCTGTTTAGCGCATACTCATTTGTGTCAAGCATTAGCAGCCAAAGATCATCAGATGCAGCCACAAGATAGCTTAAAGTGGATTCATCTCTTGATATTGCTTCTTTGTAACCGTAATCCTGATAAATATTTTCAAAATCCTCAGGTGATATATTATCGGTTAAAATCTGTTTTGAACCTTCAAAGCCCCTTGCCCAGGGATTGTCTATATCGTGATTTCCCGGTATCACAAACACTTTTGTACCTGATGAACCTTCAAGTTTTTTAAGCTTCTCCGCCAATTTCAAGTGGCTGTTCTTTTCCCCGTTGTTTGTCAAATCTCCGCTGATTATAAGAACATCCGGCTTTTTATTTTCAATTTCATAGGAAAAAGCTTCTACCACCTCATCGATGTATAAAAAATTTCGGCCGTTTGAATTTTCAGTGTATTTTTGAAATGCTTCTCCACCGTCATACAAATCTTTATCAAGATAATGAATATCTGAAGCAATGAATATTTCAAGATCCTTTTCTGCCCCGCAGGCTGTAAAAAAAACCATTAATAAAGCTACACACAAAAGAAGAACTTTGTTTAAATTTTTATGCATTAATTTACCTCGTTAGTTTTTTATAAATCACATTATTTTGTATCAGAATAAATACAAAGTTGATATAACACTTAATGTGTCTATAAAATGCTTAATCCATGTTCATCTACAATCATTTTTATTTCATCTGCTATATTTTTAGCTTTTTTTTCTTTAAACCCAATATTCTTCGCAACTTCAATAATATCAGTCATGCTTGGATTTTTCGCATTTCCATTGACAGTAGTAGCATGTTCACCACCAATTGAATAACTATATGTTAAATCATATGCCGGTGATAAAATCCATTTTTCTTCATTATCATCATACAAATAAGTGAAGTTCTTTGAATGGTCATCTCTATTATGAGCGAACACATTGAAACACATTACCCGAAATAACTTTTCTATCTGAACAAAATCTCTGGTTAACTCTAGGGTCAGTTTCATAAGAATGTTATAATCTAAATTTGGAATCCGGTGAGATGTCTCCAAAATACCACTGGCAGATATCATGTGTATACGTTTCATCTTTCCGTTATCCTCTACAATACGATCGAATCTTTTCGTACCAAAATAACCGGAAGATAGTTTTGATGGAAATAATTTTGTTTCTTCCATTACAATTCCACATTTCTTTGCACAAATGGAATATTTATATTCTTGTTCCCCGATATTTTTCGAATCTTCTGATGAAGGGAATTTAACAATCCATTCCTCTCCATCGATTTCTGTTAAGATTTTAGGCCTTGCTCCACCGGAAGAACCACCTAATTTGAAAAGTGTATCTAAATCATCAGAATAATCTGTTTTTAATATACTGGCACATTCTTCAGCAATTCTGTCAAGATCCAAAGATGTTCCTTCTTTTGACATTTCAAAATGATAATCAGGCTCATAAGTTAAGGCTCCCATTCCCGAGCTTCCAACTATAGCTAACCTGTCCATACTGCTTATTTGCATTGGATTGACTTTATTTTTTAGCAACAAGCGATCAGTTAATAGTCTACCCCAACCATCCGGCAAGCTATCAGAAAATACTCCATATAATCCATCAAAGGGTTCCTGTCTTGGCATAAATACTTGTTGCTCTAATGGCAATGAAAAAGGGCTTATAGAAAAACCATCAGCTAACCACTCTTTGTCATATTCAAAGGCAGCTAAAGTATTTTTGTATAGTGCCATGGTGCCAACTAATTTTCCATTATAACGAACCAATAATTTATTTGCCCTGTCCATTTATAACCTCCTCAATAGATTCAAAAGGAGTATCTTCAAATAATCTTTCAAGTTCATTTTCGCAATTTAATGCAATTGCAATTTTCGTTAATGAAATTAGTGAAATTTCTCCGCTGCTCTCAAATCTTTTCACAGAACCCAAGCTTACTCCTGACTTTTCGCTCAGTTTTTCCTGTGATATCTTTTTTCTTTTACGAATATCTCTGATTCTTGCAGCGATAAGTTTATTTATTTCTATAGGTGATCTTTTAACAAAATTAAATGTATTCATAGTTAATATATTATACTATTTAATTAAATTAGTCAAATATTAGTTAATATATTGGATATTATTTTAGATGAAATAAGTCAAATACTTTTACTTGTATCCATTAGTGCTAATTGCCACAGTATCTACAGCACAAGTTGCCAATTATATAATTAACCAATAATCAGCTGTTCTAAACCAAATTATTTTTATTAATCCACTCTGCTACAGGTCCCTTTGCTTGTTCAAGTGTAAGAGGATTTTTCATATCTGTTTGTACAAAGAAGCTGTCTATTACTTTCGCACCTTTTGCCACAACACGTGCTTTAATAGATTCATATACTAAATCTGGAGTCTTTTCATCAGCCTGAGTAGCAAAAATAAAAACATTTTTTCCTGTAAAATTTGTTTCACTAAGAAATGTATTGATTGGAGTAGATGATTTTCCTGCCCAAACAGGAGTTCCTATAAATATATTGTCGTAATCCTTCAAATTAAAATCAATAGATTTGATTTTCCCTTTTAAGCCAAGCAAAGAAGAAAATGCAGCTCCCATGAAGCTAATATCCTTTTTCAGTTCAATTTTTTTAATATCACTATTTACTGCTTTTGATATTTCTTTAGCTACAGTTTCCGTATTGCTGCTTCTTGAATAATAAACAACTAAATTTTTCATATTCCCTCCAAATTAATAAATACCATTATTTTGAAATTCTCAATTTAATTATATCAAAATTTACTTTATATACAACTAATATAATGTAAGTTTATATTAAGCCAATTAACCCTACACGTATAGGGGATGCGTGCCATTTTAAGGTCCGTCCCCAGAGTTCCATTACCGATTAAAAATTATATCATCCACCATTGGCTCAAATCTTACAGCTACTGCTTCAGGTTTACCACTTTTTATAATAAATTTCACAGGGGCTGTGACAGTCAAAATATCTGCTAATATATTATCAGAATAAAAAACGTCATAATGATAATGTTTGAGAGGAAGATTCATATCTCTATATTTCATGTAGAGTGTGTTATTATTTAAAACAAAATTTAAAGTTCCATATCCTTCATCATAATATGTACCAACATATTCATTTAATGAAAGTGATGGTTTAGTTCCTAAAATTTGTTCTTCATTTATATAATTAACTTGACAATCATGATAATCTTCTTCCTTAGGAAGCTCTTCTCCATGAAATTTTTCAAACCAATTGTCAGTTTCTTCACCTAAAATTTCATCTAATATTGTATATAAGACTCCATACATAAATGGCGCAGTTGGTGAGTGAAGATTAGTTAATATTGCAACTCCTGCACCTTCTTGGGGCAAAAATGCTTGAATGGAGCTAAATCCTTCTATCTTCCCGGTATGTTTATAAAATTCATGCTCCTTGTATTTGCCTAGCCTCCATCCCATGGAATAATCATTGCACTCATAAAAGCCTTGTCCCATTCCAATAGAATCTTCAAATTGTGATTGAGCGGAATGCATTTCTTTAAATGTTTCATGTTCTATAAGAGTAGTGCCATTTTCTGTTTTTCCACCTTT
>DATESJ010000096.1:0-2582 GCA_035270885.1 Sedimentibacter sp.
ACAAGTGGCTGATTTTTCTTTCCGACAAATTTAAGTTTATTGATTAGAATAAATATGTTATAATAAGCTATCAAATTTAGTGAGGGGTTATTATGAGTCAAAGTATTGCTGATATGCTTAATGATAAATCAAGAGAGCAGATGAAAAGTATTATTAAAACAAGCCCAAATAAATCAATCGTTGAACTTAAGCCAGGTGAAAAGGCTGATGGGTTTTATTTGATTAAGAATTTTGAAGTTAAGAAAACTACAAATGGAAAACAATATATAGATATAGAATTGGTTGATAGAACAGGCGAAATAAATGCAAAGCTATGGGATTACACTAAAGAAGTAGAAAAATTAGTCGTGGACAATCCAATAGTTAAGGTAAGAGGTGAAGTGCTTGAATGGAATGGAAGCAGGCAGCTTAAGATTAACAAAATAAGAGGAAAAGGCAGTGAAGACAATGTTCATATTTCTGAGCTCATCCCTTCTGCTCCAATAGACCTAAGTGACATGCTTGAAGCTGTAAAATCATATGTAGCCAAAATAAATGATATTGAAATTAGAACTTTAATAGATAACATTCTTAAGAAATATGAAAACAAATTATTTTATTATCCTGCAGCTAAGAAAAATCATCATTCCTACAGGGGAGGACTTTTGTATCATAATTTGCGAATGCTTCAGTCAGGAGAGAAACTATGCCAAGTATATGATTTTCTTAACACTGACTATGTATATGCAGGTGTAATTCTGCATGATATATGCAAAATATTAGAAATGGATTCTGACGAATATGGAGTTGTTTCTGATTACACTATGGAAGGTAAACTATTAGGACATATAATTCAAGGAATAAAGGAAATAGATGCAGAAGGCGAAAAAATAGGGATTAACAGAGAAAAAAGTGTTGTTTTGCAGCATATGGTCTTATCTCATCACTATGAGCCTGAGTTTGGAAGCCCTAAAAAACCTATGACACCAGAAGCTGAACTTTTACATTTCTTAGATATAATGGATGCAAGAATGTTTGATTTTGAACATTCCCTAGAAATAATTGAGCCAGGACAGTTTACTGATAGGATATGGCTTTTAGACAATAGAAATCTTTACAAATTAAAAGGAGAATAATAGGAAGGGGGACACTCCTCTACTCTTTGGCTAGTCTTTGAGAGTAAGCGAAATGTCCCCCTTTTATTATCTCCTTCTTTGTCTAATGCGAATTGGTCTTTGAACATGTTTTTCATGTTTTATATTTTTTTCTGTTGAAGGGGGCGCGTTATTGTGGTCAAAATCAGCATTCTTAAATGTTTCATCTGAATGCTCAATAAATTCATTATATTCATTGGTCTCTTTAGATTCTTCGGATGTAGACATTATGCTGTTAAGCATGGGCATAAATGTTTCCATTAAACTACCTATATCTGTATTCCCATCTTTATTTCCGTCATTCAAACCTTTGGTGTTACCATTTGTCAAAGATGAAAGCATGTCATTTAAACCACTTTTATTACCACTTGTCAAAGATGAAAGTATATCGTTTAAACCACCATTATTACCGTTTGTCAAAGATGAAAGTATGTCGTTTAAACCACCATTTTTAGCCATATTCATTGCTAGGGCACCCACTATTTTATCCATGTTGTTGGCTAAGAAGGGCTGTGCCATTAACTTTGTAACAGGAATATTGCCGTTTTTTAATAATGCTGTTATTTTGTCTACCGGGGTTTTAGCATCTAAAGTTTGAATGGGTCTAAAATTTTGAGCTCTGTTGAGAAATGAGTACATGCCAAGCAAGGTGCTCACTTTTTCCACTGCCGGCAGATATGTATTAACTTTTGTTATTGTTGGTGCCGAAGTAAGTGGCGCAAAGGTTCGAACCATACCTATTATGTTTTCCATTTTTTTAGGGTCTTGCAGTACACCTAAGGCATATGATTTTGTAGTTCCTGAAAGCTTAGAGACTACGCCATTTAATTGATTACTTCCTAAAATATATTTTGCTGCTAAAGCATATAATACTATTTGAACTGGAATAATATCACCTTCTTATAAACATCTTCTTATATCATATTCTTCTTGGATAATTGTGTTACATAGTTTTCAAGATCAGCAACTTATATAATTGTAATTAAATGATCTTGGCGGCATATTATGTAATATGATTGGAGGTATGTGAATGTCAAATATATTTAGAAGTGATAAGGAAATAAATAAAATTAAGGAAAGCAAGGAATTTAAAAAGGCTGCAAACGATAAAAATGTAAATGATTTTGTAAATAATCCGCAATTTAAAGAATTCAAGGATAAGTATGAGGGTAAATCAGAAGAAGAAATTTTAAGAGATGCAAAAAATATGGGGAAAAGATTAAAAGAGCAATATGGAGAACAAGAATACAACAAAAAAATTGAAGATTTAAAAAACTTTGAAAAGTTTTTAACTCCTGAGCAGAAAAGAAAAATGAGGAAATTTTTAGAGAACCTTGATTGATAATTAGGGGAGCAAGCCCAAAAAGGGAATGCTCCTTTTTAATTATTGAATAATTATTAAATGGTGTAATAAAATTCATAAAGTAACTATAAGGCTGTATATTTTAT
>DATESJ010000097.1:0-10348 GCA_035270885.1 Sedimentibacter sp.
CAGGAAATAGTTTAATAGTTCACAATAAGTAAAGGAGATAATCATGACTATAATATCAGATATTTATGCAAGAGAAATATTAGATTCAAGAGCAAATCCTACAATTGAGGTTGAAGTATGGACTGAATGTGGTGGATATGGAAGAGCAGGTGTACCATCCGGAGCTTCCACAGGAGCATTTGAAGCAGTAGAGCTTAGAGACGGTGACAAAAATAGATATTTAGGTAAGGGTGTTTTAACTGCTGTTGACAATGTTAACAACATTATTGCTCCTGAATTAATAGGAAGAGATTCCTTAAATCAAAAAGAATTAGACAAACTTTTAATAGAACTTGACGGAACTCCAAACAAAGGTAAATTAGGTGCAAATGCAATTTTAGGAGTATCTGTTGCCTGTGCTAGAGCAGCTGCTGACTCATTGGGATTACCTTTATATCAGTATCTTGGTGGAGTAAACGGCAAGGTTCTGCCTGTTCCAATGATGAATATTTTAAATGGAGGCCAGCATGCTGATAACAATGTGGATATTCAGGAATTTATGATTATGCCCGTGGGAGCGGAAAACTTCAAAGAAGCATTAAGAATCGGAGCTGAAATATTCCATAATTTGAAAAGTGTTTTAAAAGGAAGAGGATTAAATACAGCTGTTGGTGATGAAGGTGGTTTTGCACCGAATTTATCATCAAATGAAGAAGCATTGGTAACAATAGTTGAAGCAATAAAAAAATCCGGTTATGTACCAGGCAAGGATGTAATGTTAGCTCTTGATGTGGCTGCTACAGAATTATTTGATCCTGAAACAAAAGTATATACTTTGGAAGGTGAAGGCAGAAAATTTACTCAGGCTGAAATGGTAGATTATTATGTAGACTTGGTAAATAAGTACCCTATAATATCAATTGAAGATGGTATGAATGAAGAAGACTGGGAAGGCTGGAAAATCCTTACTGAAAAATTAGGAGACAGAGTACAGCTTGTAGGAGACGATTTATTTGTAACTAATACTGTAAGATTAAAAAAAGGAATTGAATTAAAAGTTGCAAATTCAGTTTTAATAAAATTAAACCAAATTGGAACAATAACAGAAACATTAGATACTATAGAAATGGCAAAAAGAGCAGGCTATACAGCTGTTGTTTCACATCGTTCAGGAGAAACTGATGATTCTACTATAGCTGATTTGGTAATTGCCGTTAATGCCGGACAGATAAAAACAGGTGCTCCATCAAGAATGGATAGAGTTGCTAAATATAATCAGCTTTTAAGATTGGAAGATATGTTAGGAGATACTGCAGAGTATAAGGGATTGGAAGTTTTCTATAATATAAGATAGGTGTTGGGGGACATAGATTAATTGTCCCCTATATAAAAAAATATATTGATTTCATTCATTTTTGGTGTTATAATTTCTAATGTTATGCAGATAATGTGGCAGGAGGTGTAATAATGGAAGTAGTAGTAAGAATTTTTTTGATAATTGCAAGTTTAATATTAATTGCAAGTATTTTGCTTCAATCAGGGAAATCAGCAGGAATGTCTGGTGAAATTTCAGGTGGAGCTGAATCTATTTGGGGCAAGAATAAAGGAAGAAGTTTCGAAGGAAAATTAGAAAAAGCGACAGCTGTTTCAGCAATAATATTCGTAGTTGCTTCATTACTTTTAGTTGCTATTCAGTAATAATTTGTTATTTTTTGGGAATAATGTAAATTAAATTATTCTAACAATAAACATGTTAGAATATATTTTATTGTTTACAAGCAGTTATTAAACTGCTAAATTGTAAATTTATTATAACAATGGAGGAAAAGAAACAAATGGATATTATAATGATAGCTCCTATAGTGGGAGTTTTGGCATTGTTGTTTGCTTTATACAAGGCATCAGGTATAAACAAAGCAAAGCCAGGAAATGAAAGGATGCAGGAAATTGCTTCATACATCCATGAAGGTGCAATGGCATTCCTTGCAAGACAATATAGGTCAGTTGGAATTTTCGCAATAGTAATGTTCTTTATTTTAGGATTTGCACTTAATTGGCCAACTGCAATAGCATTCGCAGCAGGAGCTGCATGTTCTGCACTTGCAGGATATTTTGGAATGACTGTAGCAACTAAAGCAAATGTAAGAACTGCAAATGCAGCAATGACATCAGGAATGAACAAAGCTCTTGATATTGCATTTTCTGGTGGCTCAGTAATGGGAATGACCGTTGTTGGTCTTGGTATTTTAGGAACAGGAATATTCTGGTTGATTTTTAAAGATGCAAATATTGTAACAGGATTTAGTCTTGGAGCTTCTTCTATAGCATTGTTTGCACGTGTTGGCGGTGGTATATATACTAAAGCAGCTGACGTTGGAGCAGACTTAGTTGGTAAAGTTGAATCAGGTATACCTGAAGATGACCCTAGAAATCCTGCAGTTATAGCAGACAATGTTGGCGATAATGTTGGTGACGTTGCAGGAATGGGTGCTGACTTATTTGAATCATATGTTGGTTCTATAGTATCAGCAATAACATTAGGAGTTCTTGCATATCAAGGAAGAGCTGGATTTGATGGTACTGAAGGTGTTTCATTTGCTATGTTAATAGCAGCAATAGGTATTGTAGCATCCATAATAGGAACAATGTTTGTAAGAGGAAAAGAAGGTTCAAATCCTCAGAAAGCTTTAAATATGGGTACATACGCTTCTTCTCTTATTGTTATGATAGCAGCATTCTTCTTAAGTAATTCAATACTTAAAAGTTTACTTCCTTTCTGGGCAATTGTATTTGGTTCAGTAGTAGGTTTAATTATTGCTAAAATTACAGAAATATATACTTCAGATGAATATAAATATGTTAAAGAAATAGCTGAGCAATCTGAAACTGGAGCTGCAACAACAATTATCAGCGGCTTATCTGTTGGTATGAGATCAACTGCTTTTCCTATAATTGTTTTAGCAGTAGGTATTATAGGAGCATATTCCATAGCTGGTTATACACCAGACGGTATAAACAGTGTTGATGGTTTGTTTGGTATAGCTTTGGCGGCTGTTGGTATGTTATCAACTGCAGGTATGACTGTAGCAGTTGATGCTTATGGACCAATATCAGACAACGCAGGTGGTATCGCTGAAATGTGTGAATTACCTCATGAAGTAAGAGAAATAACAGATAAATTAGACTCAGTTGGAAATACAACAGCTGCAATAGGTAAAGGATTTGCAATCGGCTCAGCTGCTTTAACAGCTTTAGCATTGTTTGCATCATATACTATGGTTACTGGTATTACATCAATAAGTTTAACAGAGCCTACAGTTATAGCAGGTGTATTTATAGGTGGTATGCTTCCATTCTTATTCTCAGCAATTACAATGAGCGCAGTTGGTAAAGCTGCATTCGCCATGATTGAAGAAGTAAGAAGACAATTTAAAGAAATGCCTGGTATAATGGAAGGAACACAGAAACCTGACTATAGAAGATGTGTTGATATTTCTACAACAGCTGCCTTAAGAGAAATGGTTGTTCCTGGACTTTTAGCAGTTGTAGTTCCTTTGGTAGTAGGATTCATCTTAGGAAAAGAAGCTCTTGGCGGATTACAAGCAGGTGCTTTGGTTACAGGTGTTCTTATGGCAATATTTATGTCAAATGCAGGCGGTGCATGGGACAATGCAAAGAAATATATTGAAGGTGGGAAACATGGGGGCAAAGGCAGCGAAGCTCATAAAGCAGCAGTTGTTGGTGATACAGTAGGAGACCCATTCAAAGATACTTCAGGCCCTTCAATCAATATATTAATTAAATTAATTACTGTTGTATCATTAGTATTCGGTCCATTAATAGGTGACGGACTATTGTCAATGCTTTTCTAACATAACAAAAGACTATGACTTCTCTTCGGAGAGGTCTTTTTTCTTGCAGATAGACTGTTTAGATGGTATAATCATTTCTATATATTGACATATAATAGTAGTAGAATAAGACCAAAGGATGAATACATTGGTGAATGAAACCGTAGGCCAAATATGGGGGTTTGTTGATGAAAATTGATATTGATGGATTGAATATCAACTACATAGATGAGGGAGACGGTAAAATAGTTTTGTTGCTGCATGGATGGGGTGCCAGTATTCAAACTATGATGCCGATTTTTAACATATTAAAAGATAGATTTAGGGTTATAATAGTTGATTTGCCTGGATTTGGGGAAAGTGACACTCCGCTAGAACCGTGGAATTCCTACAATTATGCCCAGTGCATAAATAATTTTCTTGAAAAACTTAACATTAAGGAATTAATTTTGTTCGGCCATTCACACGGAGGCAGAATTTCTATAATTATATCAAGTAAATATAATTTTGTAAAAAAGCTTATACTAATTGATAGTGCAGGTATAATTCCTAAAAGAACAATTAATTACTATGTTAAAGTATATTGGTTTAAATTTTTAAAAAAGATTTATTTATTTCTTCCATCAAAAAATAAAGAGGAAAAATTACAGAAATTTTATAAGAAATTTGGTTCGCAGGATTACAGGGATTCTAATGGAATTATGCGCCAAACAATGGTCAAAGTTATAAATGATAATTTATTTCATTTACTGCCCCTTATTAAAGTTCCAACCTTGTTAATATGGGGAGAAAATGATGAAGATACACCTGTTTATATGGGAGAAATAATGGAAAAAAACATTCCTGACAGTGGTCTTGTAATATTTAAAGGAGCTGGCCACTTTTCCTATATTGATAATTATGACCAGTTTAGAGCAGTAATAAATGTGTTTTTAAAAGATGAACATGGAGAGTGAAAATATGCAGATCATTATATTTCTATATATATTATTTTGGTTATATTTATGCCAATATAAATTGAAACAAAGCCTTCATATAATTCAGATAGAAGGATATAACAGTGATAAATACATAGATTGGATGGAAAACAACAAAGACAAAGTTCATAGTAAAAATGATAAAATTTATGTGATAGTTTTAATAATTGTATCATTAATACTAATAGTGTTTTCTCCTAAAGAAATATCGCCTGCCTACCCCTTGATATATGCAATTATATCATTAATATTTTTAACAATAAATTACAGGTTAAAGCAAGAATCAAAAAAACCTTTGGTTTTTACACCAAGGGCAAAAAGATTATATGGAATAGGATTTGCTTTAGTATTATTTGATCTTATAATAACTTTATGGATTGTTAGTTTGATTACAAAAAATTTAATGATTAATTTTCCTGTATGGGCAGGAATTTTAACACTTATTTATTATTTTTCATCCTATTACATGTATGGAGCAAGTTTCATTGCAAAACCAATTGAAAAAAATGTTAATAACAAATACTTTGAAGCTGCTTCCAAAAAAATAAAAAATATGGAAGGTGGCTTGATTTCTCTAGGTATTACTGGAAGTTACGGGAAAACAAGCACGAAGTTTATAGCAACAACAATAATTAATGAAAAATATAAGGTATTAACAACCCCTGACAGCTATAATACACCAATGGGTTTAAGTAAAATTATTAATAATGAACTGACTGACGAACATGAAGTTTTTATTGCAGAGCTTGGTGCAACTAAGATTGGCGATATAGCTGAAGTAGCATCTCTTACTAATCCTAAGATAGGTATACTAACATCAATAGGACCATGTCATTTAGAAACATTTAAATCAATTGATAATATTATGAGAACTAAGTATGAGCTTGTAGAAAGTTTACCTAATGATGGGGTTGCAATATTTAATTATGATAATGATAATGTAAAAAAATTAGCGGATAAAACTTTTAAAGAAAAAATACTGTATGGTATAAAAAATATCGAAGATACAGATGTTTTTGCAACTGATATACTTGTAAATAATACCGGCTCTAAATTTACTCTATGTATAAGTAATTTAGGAACAATCGAATGCAAAACTAAGCTATTAGGCGAGCATAATATATTAAATATATTAGCAGGTGCAGCAGCGGCTTCTGTATTAGGTCTTTCATTAGAGGAAATAGCCAGTGGAATTTCAAAATTGGAAGCTATAACACACAGACTTGAGCTTATTGACCATGGAACAGGTGTATTGGTTATAGATGATGCATTTAATTCTAACCCAGATGGAGCAAAGGCGGCATTAGATGTATTAAATTCATTTACAGACAGAAGAAAAATAATTGTGACACCGGGAATGGTTGAATTAGGGGAATTAGAAGAAACAGAAAACTTCAAATTTGGAGAAAATATTGCAAGTGTTTGTGACATTGCTATATTGGTTGGAGAAAAACGAACTCTTCCAATATACAAAGGAATTAAAAAGCATAATTTTAATGACCATGATTTGTATGTAGTTAATTCATTAAATGAAGCTACAGAAATATTAAAAACTCTGACTAAGGTCAATGATGTTGTTCTTTTTGAAAATGATTTACCGGATACCTACGACGAAAAGTAAACTGGTGGGTTCTACCGCCCCAGGAGCTTAAAAATGAATCATCACTTAAAAAAGTGAAGGACTTAATAATTTGGTAAAAAAATAGGAGGAAGTCATGAAAAAATCTATAGGTATTATTATTGGTGGAAAATCAGTTGAACATGAAGTTTCAATAATTACTGGAATGCAGGTTTTTGAAAATATTGACACAAATCTTTATGAACCTAAGATAATTTACATTCAAAAGGATGGTAAATGGCTTGTTGGTAACAGTCTCCACGACATAAACAATTTTAAATCTAAAAAATTTGAAGATGCATATGAAGTTTTGCCTGGCTTTAAAAATGAAAAATTAATTCTTTATCCTCATCCGGAATTAAAATCAGGAATTTTTGGTAAAAAGTATCTTACATATGAAATTGATATTGTATTTCCTGCTGTTCATGGTACAAATGTAGAAGATGGCGCTCTACAGGGTATTTTACAAATGAATATGGTTCCTTTTGCATTTGGCTCAGTGTTAAGCTCTGCTGTAGGCATGGATAAAGTAATTATGAAAAAGGTATTTCAAAGCTCAAAGTTGCCTATTGTAGACTATACATGGTTCTATAGAAGCGCTTTCGAAGAAGAAAAACAAGAAATCATTGAAGAGGCTGAAAAGATAGGATACCCTATAATTGTAAAACCTGCTAATTTAGGTTCAAGTGTTGGTATCAGCAAGGCTAACAATTTAGAGGAATTATTGTTTTCCATTGAAGTTGCTGCTTCTTACGACAGGAAAGTAATTTTGGAAAAATGCATCGAAAATGTAAGAGAAATAAATTGTGCAGTTCTTGGGTATGAAAATGACCTTGAAACTTCTCTTTGCGAGGAACCCGTTGGCTGGAAAGAATTTTTAACTTATGAAGATAAATATGTAAACAAAAAGAAAGATGCTCAGGAATCAAAACGACGCATACCTGCAGACATAGATGAAGAAATTGAAAAACAAATCAAAAATTATGCTAAGGAATCTTTTAAAGCAGTGGATGGATGTGGAAATGCAAGAATAGATTTTCTATTTGATGGCAACAATATATTTGTAAACGAAATTAATACAATACCAGGTTCCATATCTTTTTATTTATGGGAAGGAAAGGGAGTTTCATTTAAACAATTAATTTCTAAAATAATAGAACTTGCAGAAAAGCAGCATAATCAAAGAAAAGAAAATATTGTTTCCTATGATATTGATTTACTTAATAAAATGGGTGGCTCAGGAAAAAATAAATAGTTTAATCTTAGGAGAATACATATGAACTTTAAAGAAAAAATATTTGCATTTATGAAGGAAGAAGCATATAAACCATTAACTTTTCAAGAACTTCTCAAAGTATTTGAAATCGATGGAAAAATGAAAAAGGAACTTTTAATAGCATTAAACGAACTTGAAGATGAAGGTAAAATAATATTTACCAGAACGGAAAGATATGGTGTACCAGAAAAAATGAACCTTATTACAGGTACCTTGGAAGGACATCAAAAAGGATATGCATTTTTAAGACCTGATGACAAAAATTTAAAAGACATTTTCATATCTCCTGTTGATATGAACGGTGCTATGCACGGAGACAGGGTAATTGTAAGACCTGTGAAGGTGTTAGAGGATGTAAAAAGCCCTGAAGGAAAGGTTATAAGAATAATCGAAAGAGCCAATGAATACGTAATAGGAACATTTCAAAAAAGTAGGCATTTTGGTTTTGTAGTGCCTGATGACAAAAAAATATCTTTTGACATATTCATACCAAGAGAAGAGTTTAATAATGCAGAGGCCAACAATAAAGTTTCCGTAAAAATAACAGAGTGGCCTGACCAAAGAAAAAACCCTGAAGGCAAAATTGTTGAGGTTATAGGGGATATTGGGGATACAAAAACACATATTGAAGCAGTTTTATTAGCTAAGAAAGTTAGACAGGTATTTCCTGAAGATGTAATTAAAGAAGCAAAAAGGGTGTCAGAAGAAGGAATACATGACTTAGAATTAAGTCGCAGAAAAGATTTAAGAGCCCTTCCTATAATAACAATTGACGGAAGTGATGCTAAGGATTTAGATGATGCTGTTTATGCTGAAAAAATAAATGACAATGAGTATAAATTAGGTGTCCATATTGCTGATGTAACTCATTATGTAAAAGAAGATAGAAAATTAGATAAAGAAGCATTGAAACGAGCGACAAGTATATATATATCAGACCGTGTTATTCCAATGCTTCCAAAAGAACTATCAAACGGTGCTTGCAGTTTAAATCCGGGAGAGGATAAACTGACACTTTCTGTTGAAATGATAATAAACGCAGAAGGCAAAGTAATAGACTATTCAATATTTGAAAGTATTCTTAATAATAGATTTAGAATGACTTACGATGACGTAACTGATATACTTGAAAATAATGATGAAGAACTTACGAAAAAGTATGCAGAAATTGTTCCTATGTTAAAAATAATGGAAGAATTAAGTTTGCTTTTAAGAAAGAAAAGAGACATAAGAGGTGCCATAGATTTTGAATTTCCAGAAACAAAGATTATAACCGACGAAACTGGCAAAGCAGTTGATGTAACAAAATATGACAGAAAAACTTCTAATAAAATAATAGAAGAATTTATGTTAGTATGCAATGAAACTGTAGCAGAGCATTACTACTGGCTCAATATGCCTTTTGTATATAGAATACATGAGGATCCTGATGAAGAAAAAATGTATGAATTCAGTAAATTCATTCATAACTTAGGTTATACATTGAAGGGAAATGAAGTACACCCTAAAGAATTGCAGCAGCTTTTACTTAAAATTAAAAATACAAAAGAAGAATCCTTAATAAACAATATGATGCTAAGATCATTAAGAAAGGCAATTTATTCGCCTGATTCTTCAGGCCATTTTGGACTTGCAGCTAAATATTATTGCCATTTTACCTCCCCTATAAGAAGGTATCCAGATTTACAGATACATCGAATTATAAAAGGTCAATTAAATGGCAAATATTCAGAAGCAGATTTAAATAAACTTTCTGAACGAACTGTAATGGTTGCAGAGCATTCATCTAAAATGGAAAGAATTGCTGATGAAGTAGAAAGAGATACAGATAAAATTAAAATTGCTGAATATATGTCTGATAAAATTGGTGAAGAATATGAAGGTGTAATTTCAGGGGTAACAAGCTTTGGTATTTTTGTTGCTCTTGAAAATACTGTGGAAGGTCTTGTACACATTTCAAATATGATTGATGATTATTATATTTATAATAATGAGAAAAAGGAATTATTCGGCCAAGGTAGCAATAAAGTATTTAAAATTGGAGATTCTGTTAAAATTAAAGTAACAAATGTAAGTATTGCAAAAGCTGAAATTGATTTTGTATTGATTGAAAAGGAGGGGGGACACACCTCTAATTAAAGGATAGTCTTTGGAGTGGGAGGAATGTCCCCGTACTGTGGGGGATACACCTCAACATTTTGTCCCCTTTTTTTATCATTTTACACTAAAGATTTGTTTAAGGTTTTTACCCTATAATTATAACAGAGGTAATCATAAGAAACCCCTTTATTTCGGGGGCGTAAATGGTTTCGACGGGGATATAGAAGGAAGATAAGCGAGTCGTTGTCGCCAAACAACGCAAAAAGTGGCAAAAACAATAAACGCAAACGAAAATAATTTAGCATACGCTGCTTAATTGCAGCTGCTTGTTCCACTTAACCGACCTGTAGGTTAGGTTGGGGCATCATGAAAATCAGGGAACGATTTAAGGGCTTCTTCGACCTTAAGTTGTACAATTGAAGATAGCTGAGATTACAGCCTGGACATAGGCGGTAGTCAAGGCAAAACATAAATTATGTCCTGCACTCGGAGAAAGTCTTGTGGAAATATTTTCGGACGTGGGTTCGACTCCCACCGCCTCCATCAA
>DATESJ010000098.1:0-2676 GCA_035270885.1 Sedimentibacter sp.
ATCATTATCTAAACTCACTTCTTTAAAGTGATTATTAGCTAAGATTTTACTTACTTCCTCCACACAGTGATATTCTGAATGGACATTATTTAGAAACTTTATTAATTTGTTATGCATAGTTATTACCTCAATATTTCTACCATGTATTTTACCATAGATTATAAATTATTTCTTTATCGATAATTATTATACTCTGATGAAATTCTCATTTATTACAAAAACAAAACATAGACTTTTTACTTTTTCATGTATATTTAGTTTATCCTCTAAGTCGTTTGAATCATATAGGGATTTATTGTTAGTATAGCTTCTTTTATGTATAGATATATATCATAGTATTCTATTAATTATCTTATAAAAAATCGCTATAACAAATATAAAGTGTCATAGAGAATTATAAATGGACATTTGTATGTAAAAGTTTTATTTACAATATAGATAATTTAAACTATTCAAATTATAAAGTAAGACAAGTGGTTCATAGTTAGGCAATTTACATATAATGAAATTAATTTTCACTAAATGAAATTGCTAATTTAACTAAAGACAAGTAACATTAAATCATAGTAGGGAGGATTTGCTATGACAATTGGCGATAAGATTTTAGAACTTAGACAAAAAAGGAAGTTGACACAACAAGACTTAGCAGAAAGTTTAAATGTAACAAATATTGCTATTTCCCGTTGGGAAACTGGAAAGACCTTACCAGATGTTGCTATGATTAAAAGAATTTCTGATTCTTTTGGGGTTCCAGTTAGTGAATTATATGATTGTATAGATGAGACAAAAACTAACAACTACGATAAGTATGATTTTGAAAAGATTTGGAAATATAAGAAGTATACAATTATTTCTTGTATCTTTTTAATTTTAGCTTTGCTTATTCATATTTATAGAATATATTTTACATATGGTGCCTATCCTGGTGGCATCTTTGATAGCATTAACAATTTTTATATATTAGTTTATGGTTTATCGGCAAGTATTTTACCTATCTTAGCAGTTTCATTTGAAATTGTTCACGTTGTACATTTGTTTAGTTATAGTCGTACTAAATACTATAAAAAAGAATACAATAAAACATTAATTACATATAGCTGTATTTTTATCTTATGCTTTGTTGCATATCTAGTTTGTCGTATTGTAGTAAGAGAGGTTTAAAGGAAAGAAATTATGAAATTACTAACTATTTTGTGTATCACTACAATGGCTTTCACCGTTCAACAAAGTTCAAATTTACATAGCATTTTAGGTACTATAGAGGATGGAAACAAACAAAAGCTTCCAGATATTCAATATAAAAAAGACTCAACCAAAATCATTTCTGAGTTTAAAGCAAGTAAAATAATTAATGAAAACTATACTAGTGGTAAAATGTTCATATTTGGAAATTATCAAGATTTTGATATCAATTATTTAAAGTCCATTACAAAGTTAACAGAAAATATTTATATTTTTTATGATTTATATTTGAATGATAATTTAAATATTAAGCATCAAATAATGACTAATAATGTTTCTATTTATCATCATATAAATGGAATGCCTAGAGTCGACTCATATAAAAGTAATTCTAAAGATATAAATGTCCTTTTGAAGGATATTAATAAATTTGTTAATGATAAAATTTCATTTACAAACAAAAAAAATATTGAGATCAAAGATACAAACCAGAATTCTAGTATTTTGAGAAGCACTGATAATCAATGGACATTTACCTATTCTGGCTCAGTTAGAGATGAAAAGAAACCTTATGGTTATATTGACTATGATTATGTCGTTAAAAAATATCGAGTTAATGATATTACAAGTCTTTATATATTAGAGACGAATTTTTCATATACACCAGGTCAAATTGCAAGAATGTTAGGAAATTTAGAATATGATAATTGGATAAATAAATCAGGTTTTGCTAAAGTAGAACCAATTAGAGCATGGCATGATGTTGGATCTATTCATGTGAGACAAGGAGGCACACCAGTTTATAAAGATGCATATCCAGTCAATGGTCCAGGACAAATTACAATTACATCAACCTATCAAGAAGGATTAAAAATAGGACACTCATTTAAAAATGGTTTTAGTCTTGATGGCATAACGATAGAAAACAGCTTAGATATTGGAAGAAATATATCTCAATCATATAGTAAAAGCTATACTAATGTCGAACCTGCTTTGAACACTCAGAAAGATCCAAACGATGCAAAAAAATACACCTGGCTATACTCATATCGTATTCCTAGAAACGAAACCAATCATCTTAACACAGGATATATTTTCGAGATGAATAATAAAAATCATGATATGTTTGAGGGTGATATAGCCTTTACTTACGATTATCAAATGGAAGTTTGCAAGGTTAATGTTCACGACGAAATAACTTATACTCATACTTTCGATGGTAGAAATGTGTTCGACTGGTATTAAAGGCGATAACAAGAATTAAACTATTCTTAATTATATTACAATATGTATAGTATCTATTAAACTGTAGTTATCGTTAAAAACAGTTATAAATTAGAAATAACAATATTAATGTCCTAATTTTAAAATAATGCTATTTTATAACATAAATAAGATTCAGATATTTAGGTTTTTTGAATCTTTATTATCAATTATATTTTATACATAATATTACTTTTTTTATTTAAATGTTGTAATATATAAATATTAATA
>DATESJ010000099.1:0-5706 GCA_035270885.1 Sedimentibacter sp.
CAAAGGAGCATCCTTTACAGGAACAACACTAATGGGTATTACAACACAAATTTCGGGTAGCTCAAAATTTGGAGTATTTATGATTAGTTTTATGTTTATAATAGGATATATAATATTTAAAAAAGCCATTAAAATGCAATCTGGCCAGTCTGTATAAATCAGGTAAGGGATTTTTTACAGTGTTCAGATTGTTCAAAAGGGAGTTGAATTTATGTCAATTATAGCAAGTTTTATCCTTCCACATCCTCCTTTAATTATTCCTGAAATAGGAAGAGGAGAAGAAAGAAAAATTCAAAAAACTATAGATGCATATGACAGTGTTGCCAAGCGCATTGCTGAAATTAAGCCGGACACAATAATTGTTACCACTCCACATTCAATAATATATTCTGACTATATTCATATATCACCTGGCAAAACTGCAAATGGTAATTTCCGTGAATTTGGTTATGAGAATGTATCCGTGAATGTAGTGTATGATAATGAACTTGTAAGTGAAATCTCAAAAGAAGCAGAAGCCCAGGGTATACCTGCAGGTGTATTAGGCGAAAAAAGCAAGTCATTAGATCATGGAGTTATGGTGCCACTATATTTTGTAAACAAATACTATAATGATTATAAGATAATTCGAATTTCTCTATCAGGATTATCTTTAATAGACCATTATAAATTTGGCAAATGTATTGGAGAAGTATTAGATAAATGCAATAAAAAGATTGTATTTATTGGAAGTGGAGATCTGTCGCATATGCTTAAGGATGAAGGACCTTACGGTTATAGAG
The DNA here is from genome assembly GCA_035270885.1 of Sedimentibacter sp. Taxonomy (GTDB): domain Bacteria; phylum Bacillota; class Clostridia; order Tissierellales; family Sedimentibacteraceae; genus Sedimentibacter. The sequence continues at coordinate 783 of DATESJ010000099.1, forward strand.
AAGAAGGTCCAATATTTGACAGAGAAGTGACCAAGGCAATGAAGACAGGAAATTTCTTGGAGTTTCTAAAATTCGACGAAGATTTTTGCGAATCTGCCGCTGAATGCGGGCTTCGCTCTTTTATCATAATGGCTGGTGCTTTAGATAAAAAAAGTGTTAACTCAAAGCTTTTGTCCTACCAAGGACCATTTGGAGTAGGTTATGCAGTTGCAGCTTTTGAGGTTTCAGGGAATGATGAAAGACGTTCTTTTGATGAAATATATCTCAAAAACGAAATAGAAAGAGTAAATTCTTTAATGAAAGAGGAGGATGAATATGTTCGTCTTGCTCGTCAAACATTAGAGAGCTACGTGATTAACCGAAAAACAATAACAAAACCAAATAGTCTAAGTGATGCTCTTATAAAAACAAAAGCTGGAGTATTTGTGTCTTTAAAATTAGACGGTAGTTTGCGAGGCTGTATAGGTACAATTTCTCCTACAACAGACAGTATTGCTGATGAAATTATTCAAAATGCAATAAGTGCAGGAGCAGATGATCCACGCTTCTATCCTGTAACAGAAGAAGAACTTAAAAGGATAGAATACAGTGTGGATGTACTTGGGGATGCTGAAAAAATTAAATCTATTGATGAATTAGACCCTGTAATTTACGGTGTTATAGTAAGTATGGGTCATAGAAGAGGCTTGTTGTTACCAAATCTTGAGGGAGTTGACACTGCAGATGAGCAAGTTTCCATAGCATTGAAAAAGGCTGGAATTTCACCATCAGAAGATTATCTCTTGGAAAGATTTGAAGTTGTAAGGCACAAATAAAAACTATTTAAGAGGTTGTGTGATTGAATGAATTTTATGTCAGGTTTTTTAAAAGGTATGGCTTTAGGTGCAGGGGCTATAGCTCCGGGAGTAAGCGGAGGAGCATTGGCTGTAATATTTGGTTTATATGACAAAATTACATATTTTATTGCCCATTTTACTAAAAATTTCAAAGAAAATGTATTATACTTCATGCCTGTTGGAATTGGAGGAGCTGTTGGAGTATTAATTTTCAGCAGGATTATTGAGTACTTATTTAAATACTATGAAGTTGAAGTTAAATATGCTTTTATAGGGTTGATGTTTGGTACATTACCTTCTGTTATAAAAGAAGCAAATAAAAAGGGTTATAAACAAAAATATTTAATAGCTTTTATGGTGTCACTAAGCATAACACTAATAGCATCGTATTTTGAAAATAATGGAGTTAATATTATCAATGAAGCTGGTACAAGTCCTTTTCATATGATTATTTATGGTTTAATAATTGGTTTTGGAACAATTATTCCCGGTATCAGCGCATCGATAATACTAATGTATATGGGCTCTTATGAAATAGTTATAGGTGCAATTTCAAATATTCAAATAATTGTTATTATTTATCTTGGAATAGGCTTTGTTATATCTGTATTATTATTCGCAAAATTAATATGCATACTTTTTGAAAAAGCATATGGAGTTACATACTATACAATTTTAGGACTTGTCCTAGGCTCGATTGTATCAATATTTCCAGGCTTTGAATTCACTCTAGATTACTTGCTTAATTGTATAATACTACTTGCATGTTGGTTCTTGTCATATTCATTAAGTAAAATTGCAGTAGATAAATAGATAGATAGCAAAACAGTAAAATATATGTAAAATGTTACAAAAACCTTTCACTTTATTGAAAATTTAACAATATTTTTAATTTGTCATTGACTGTATTACCTGTTAGTGGTAGAATTTAATAGAATAATAATTCATGTAAGAGGAGGCAAGTGTAAAGTAAAGTATTATTCGTTTTATATCTTTTTTACTATTTTATTAAAATTTTTTATAGGAGGTTTGTTTTATGGTTACTTTTTTAATCGGAATAATTATTCTTGTTGTTGGTGGATATTTTTACGGCGCATACTGTGAAAAAGTTTTTGGTCCAGATGATAGAGACACACCAGCAATTACTAAAGCAGACGGAGTAGACTTCGTCGTAATGAAGAAATGGAAAAACTCACTTATTGAATTGCTTAATATTGCAGGAACAGGCCCGATATTTGGACCTATTCAGGGTATTTTGTTCGGACCTATAGCATTCATCACAATACCGGTTGGATGTGTACTTGCAGGTTCAATGCATGACTATTTCTCCGGAATGATTTCAATGCGTAACGGTGGAGCACAAATGCCTAGATTAATCAAAAAATATATGGGCAATAATGTTATTAAATTCTATAATGTAGTTTTATGGATTTTAATGTTCTTAGTTGGTGTTGTATTTGTTTATACACCTGGAGATTTAATAGTAACACAGGTGTTTCAACAAGAAGCAACAGTTGGTAATTCACTTACTTGGATAGTATATGCAGCAATATTTGCTTATTATTTAGTAGCTACACTATTCCCAATTGACGCCATAATAGGTAGAATATATCCAATTTTCGGAGCATTCTTGGTTGTTTCAGCTGTTGGAATTTTCGTTGGTATATTAATGGATGGAGGAGCAAGCTTAACAAATTTATCATTTGCAAGCAATCCATTTACAATGCATCCTAAAGGCTTGCCATTTGTACCTGTATTCTTTATAACTGTTGCATGCGGTATTATGTCAGGATTCCATGCTACACAGGCTACATTGATTTCCAGAACTGTTAAAACAGAAAAAGAAGGAAAAACAACTTTCTTTAATATGATGCTTGTTGAAGGTTTCATAGCAATGTGCTGGGCAGCAGGAGCAATGGTGTTATTTGGAAGAGGAACAGATGTTGCTACAGGAGCAACTGCGATTGTTGGAATGGTAGCAAAAGAATTCTTAGGTTCAGTTGGTGGTATGATAGCTATCATTGGTGTAATAGTATTACCTATAACATCAGGAGATACAGCATTTAGATCACTTAGACTTATGGTTTCTGAGCAATTTAATATTAATCAACAACCTGCAAAAAGCAGAATTTTAGTTTCAGCAGCATTGTTTGTACCAGCTATGATTGTTCTTTATTTTGCAAAACAAAGTCCTGAAGGCTTTAATATTTTGTGGAGATACTTTGCATTTACAAATCAATTTGTAGCTACATTTGCATTGGCAACAATTACAGTTTATTTGTATATACATGGAAAGAACTATTTGGTTTCATTGATACCTGGAACATTCTACTTCTTTGTAACTTTAAGCTTTATATTCAATGCACAAATTGGTCTTAGATTACCTTGGACTATAGCATATATATTAGCAGCAATCTGCTCTGTAGGATATGTATGGTTTGTAAGAAAAAGAGCATCATCTCAAAAAGATCAAATTTTGCAAAATGTAATATCATAACATTTCACATAAAAAGCTACCTTATGGTTATAAGGTAGCTTTTTTGTATGCCCTAACCCCATTTTTAGTGATTGAGACTGCGCTTTACAAATTGCTTGATATTTGATACAATCAACTCAATATATATAGAAAATGGTGATTTATAATGGAAAAGGTAATCTCTTTCTTATTTAGAAGATTTACATTAGTTTCCCTTGCAATTTTAGCACAAATAATTATATTAGCTTTAATGATATTAAAATTCAGCAAATATTTCTTTTTACTCGATATTTTCTTCATGATTATGAGTGTTCTAGTTGTATTGTACATATTGAATCGAAGAAGTGACCCTACATATAAATTAGCATGGATTATTCCCATTATGATTTTGCCTGTGCTTGGGGGATTGTTTTATGTGCTTCTTGGCGGAACGGGAATATCCAATCGAATGAAAAACAAAATGCATTCTATAGTTGATAAAATGAAGGAATGTCTTCATCAACACCCAGAAACTTTGAACAATCTCAAAAATGAAAATAAAATTGCTTTTAACCAAGCTAAATATATAGAAAAGTATTCATCCTGCCCGGTTTACGATAATTCAGCCACAGAATTTCTACCCTCAGGGGAGGAGTTTTTTAAACAATTGATTGAAGAATTGAAAAAGGCAGAAAAATACATATTTTTAGAATTTTTTATAATTGAAAAAGGAATAATGTGGAACACGATTTTAGACATTCTAAAAGAAAAAGCTAGTCAAGGTTTGGATGTAAGAGTTGTTTACGATGATTTCGGTTGTGTTACAAGACTGCCACGAGGATACAATAAAACCCTTGAGGAATTTGGAATTAAATGTAGTGTTTTTAATCCATATATACCTGTTTTGTCATTTAGTCTCAATAACAGGAATCATAGAAAGATTGTAGTAATAGACGGCAAAACAGCTTACACAGGTGGTGTAAATATAGCTGACGAATATATTAACGCTGTTGAAAAATTCGGACATTGGAGAGACAGTGTTATTGAAATAAAAGGCGATGCAGTTTGGAGTTTCACAGTAATGTTTTTATCCATGTGGAGCTATCTTAGACACATAGATGAAAACTACGAAGATTTTAAGCCTGAAGATTTCGACCAAAGCGTTGAGTGCCATGGATATGTACAGCCCTTTGATGACAGCCCATTAGACAATGAGCATGTCAGTGAAGCTGTTTACTTAAATCTAATAAATCAAGCTGAAAAGTATATTTATATAGAAACACCTTATCTCATTATTGATAATAAAATGATGGTCGCATTGACCATGGCTTCTAAACGAGGAGTGGATGTAAGAATACTCACACCCTACATACCGGACAAATGGTATGCTTTTGCCGTTACACAATCCAACTATGAAGAATTATTGGAAACAGGCGTGTCTATTTATCAGTATACACCCGGTTTTAATCATGGTAAAACATTTGTAGTTGATGATGATTATGCTGTGGTAGGAACAATCAATTTAGATTACAGAAGCCTTTATCTGCATTTTGAATGCGGAGTATGGATGAACAATACAGACAGCGTACAACAGGTAAAAACAAGCACCTTGGATGCTTTGAAAATAAGCAAG
>DATESJ010000100.1:0-9877 GCA_035270885.1 Sedimentibacter sp.
AGGACCTACAATCACATCCAAATTAAGCAGCTTCACTTTATCTTTTACAATAGAAATAACTTTTTCTGCTTTGTCAGGATATTGCAGAAGCTTTGCACACTGACAATATTTGTTGCTATGTTTACCGGATGAGAGCAAAAAATGACCTTCAAGCAATGCATCACATTCCTTTAAAATTTCAACTACATCTATCATAATTCCTCCTGTTTACTATATTATTCCTCGTATTTCCTCAAGGGATTTAATATTCTCATTTTCTAAAAGTTCTGATAAGTCATTGATTATATCAATTGCGATATCTGGTTTTATGAAATTTGATGTTCCAATTTGCACTAATGATGCACCAGCCATAATAAATTCTATTACATCGGTCGCATTCATTATACCTCCTAATCCACAGACAGGTATTTTCACTGACTTGCATGCTTCATGGACCATACGTAGGGCAATAGGTTTAACACAGGGTCCTGAAAGACCTGCATAAACATTATCAAATACAGCTTTTTTAGTTTTTACATCTATTGCCATTGCCTGAATCGTATTAATTAAAGAAATCGAATCAGCTCCTGCAGCTTCACAGGCTATTGCCATATCAGGTATATTTTCTGCATTAGGTGATAATTTAACCATTAGAGGCTTTGTGCATATTCTTCGAACTTTTGACACTATCTCATATGCAATTGAAGATTTTATTCCAAAAGCCATACCTCCACTTTTAACATTAGGACAAGAAATATTAAGTTCTATTGCATCAACATTTGTATCATTAATTTTATAAATACCCTCAAAATAATCTTCTTCGCAATGTCCCCCAAGATTAGCAATAACAACAGTGTCATATGTCTTCATTCTTGGAAGTTCTTCACTTATGAATTTATCAACACCGGGATTTTCAAGTCCGATGCTATTCATAAGACCCATTGGTGTTTCCCAAAGCCTCATCCCCTTATTTCCGCTTCTCGGTAGTAATGTAAGACCTTTGCTACATATTCCCCCAAGAATCGATAGGTCATAAATTTGGGAAAACTCTTCTCCAAAGCCAAATGTTCCGGAAGCAGTTAATATTGGATTTTTAAAATTTAGTCCCATTACATTTGTTTCTAAATTCGCCATACAAACTCCTTTACACTAATTCTTCACTGTTAAATACAGGGCCGTCTTTACAAGCTCGTTTATTTCCGTCCTTTGTTTCTACTGTACACCCCAAACATGCTCCCATACCGCATGCCATGCGCCTTTCAAGCGATATATAACATTTAATATTATTTATTCTGCAGTTATTAACAATTTTATTCATCATAATTTCAGGACCACAGGTTACAACAGCATCATATTTATCATACAGAACATAATCTGTTACAAAACCTTTTTCACCAAAACTACCATCCTCAGTGACTATAACGGTCTTATCTACAAAGGATTTAAATTCTTCAACTATATACATATTTTCCAAATCCTTATATCCTAAATAAACATCTGCTCTTTTACCTAATTTTTTACTTAAATACAATAATGGAGCAATACCTATACCTCCACCTATTACTGCAATTTTACCTTTAAGTTCTTCTGTATCAAAGCCGTTTCCCAAAGGTCCAAATAGTTGGATTTCATCATTTGCACACAAACTGCTTATTTTCTTAGTCCCTTGTCCTTCTATTCTATATAAGAATGAAACAATATTCCTATTTACATCATTTACACTAATTGGTCTTGGTAGAAGGAATGAGTTATCCAAAGTTTTAAGCATAAAGAATTGTCCTGGTTTAATTTCTGACTTAAAGACTGCTGAAATTCTGTATATATTATTAGAAATTTGTTTATTCTCAATAACTGGGGTTTTTATTACCTTCATCATTTCTCTCCGATTAAACCTTTTTTAATTACTTTCGTAAGCTGTATCACAATATACACATCTGTATATTTTATTTTCTTTATCAGTAAGTTTAAATTTATGAACTATTTCCTGCTCTACTGAAGTAATACATCTTGGATTCTTGCATTTTACAACATTTTCTACTTCATTTGGAAGTTCTAAGTTTATTTTATTTATTATAACCGAATTGCTTATAACATTAATAGTTATGTTAGGATCAATGAATCCAAGAACCTTAAGATCCATATTTATATTATTTTCTACTTTTATTATATCTTTTCTACCTAATCTTTTGCTTTTTGCATTTTTAATAATGGCAACACTACAATCCAATTTATCGAGATTCAAATATTGGTATATTTCCATTCCTTTTCCAGCCTGAATGTGATCAATAACTAATCCTTGTTCTACACTATCAATATTAAGCATTTTTTTCAACCCCCAATAATTTCATTATTAAAGCCATTCTTACAAACATCCCGCATTTAGCTTGTTTAAAATAGGCTGCCCTTGGATCATTGTCAACTTCTACTGAAATTTCATTAACTCTTGGAAGGGGATGCAAAATAATCATATCCTTTTTTGCACTTTGTAGTTTTTTGCTATCCACTATATAGCTGTCTTTTAACCTAATATAGTCTGCTTCATTGAAAAATCTTTCTTTTTGAACTCTTGTCATGTAAAGAACATCCAATTTATCTATTACATTTTCAAGTCTTTCCACTTCTGTAAACTTAATACCATTTTTTATTAATATTTCTTCTCTAATATATTCCGGCACCCTTAGTTCCTCAGGTGATACCAGTACAAATTTTACATTTTCATATCTTGACAAAGCTTTTATTAATGAATGAACCGTTCTTCCGAATTTTAAATCACCACAAAGGCCTATAGTAAAATCATTTAATTTACCTTTTAATGTCTTTATAGTCAATAAATCTGTTAATGTTTGTGTTGGATGTTGATGGCCTCCATCACCAGCATTTATTACAGGTATATCTGCTTTCATTGCAGCTACCATTGGAGCTCCTTCTTTAGGATGTCTCATGGCTGCTATGTCTGCGTAGCACGCTATTGTTCTTATGGTGTCAGCAACACTTTCACCCTTGGCTGCAGAACTTGAATCTGCGGATGAAAACCCCATAACACTTCCCCCAAGCCTTAACATTGCTGCCTCAAAACTTAATCTTGTTCTTGTACTTGGTTCATAAAACAATGTTGCCAGTATCTTTCCTTTGCACACATCTGCATAAGCAATTGGATTTGCAATTATTTCATCTGCCAAACTTAGTATTTCATCCAACTCCTCAAGTGATAAATCCATTGGTTCAATTAAACTTTTTCCTTGTAACATTTTTCCTCCTTATTAGCCTCTCAGGACTATCTTAAAGTAACGCAGGTAAATTATCCATGCGGTTTAACTATACAAAAAGTCTTCCCCCGCACAGCAAAGGAAGACTTACTTTATAAGCTTATATGTTTCCTTTCCAGCCTCTCTGTGCCAGATTAAAGGTTATTTACTTTTTCTTTATACTATTCTATTTTTGATAACATGTCAATATATTTTTTATTTCTCATCGGAAGAATTGTTGTCATTATTTTCAGCTTCGAATACAATTTTAGTTATCCTTCTTTCTACCTCACTTCGGGGCAGCCATAATTGTCTTTGGCAAGTAGTACATTTAATTCTAAAGTCTGCTCCGACTCTTAGTATCTCCCAATCATATCCACCACAGGGATGTTTCTTCTTTAACTTAACAACATCTCCTACATTTAACTTCATAGGCATAATTAGTTCTCCTTTTAATTTATCAAATTATTTAAGACGATATTCAACTTTATCTAAACGAATTTACTAAGCAAACACTTATTTCACGCAATAGCACATCTTAAACTACTTGTAATTTCAACAATTAACAGAATTGTTTCACATGAAACATTATAATAACAACTCCTAAATTACACTTAATTTTTAAAGTTGTTATCCTTCTTGGTGTTCGGCTTTAGCTGAATGAAGTTCACTTATATCTTTCTATTTATCATAGAACCCTTTGTAGGATAAATAATTTAATATTATATTATTTTCATAAAATATTTTACTTGATTCTGATTTTAATACAGATTGCGCAAGCGGTTTATCCTGCATAAAACTTAGTAAAGGTGCTGACAATGCAAAAATCAGGTAAAGTAATATAACACTTTTTAATATTCCCATCAAAGCTCCAAATACTCTATTTGTAAGATTTAATAGCGGTAATTTCATAACTGTATTTATAACAGTTGTTAAAAGAAGCAAAATTGCATAAATTATAAGAAATGTTATGACAAAACTTATTGATCTCATAATTAAAAGACTTAGATTATCTACAAATGCTGCAAAACTATCTGATGCTTCATTAATCAATATGTTATTTACAAACTTCTGAAGTTCAACTGGTACATTATTGTTTATATTCTTAATTACATTCTCCGATAACTTTAATTCAAAATAATCATGTAATTTTACAAATAGTTTTGTGTTTTTAAGTAAAAAACTCTCTACAAAATGATAAAACTCTTTACTAAGGAAAAAAGAAATTATAATACCTAAAGTATCAAATATAGTTTTTATAAATCCCTTTCTATAACCTTCTAAACACAAAATTCCGATAAAAACAACGATAATAATGTCAATAGTCATAAATTTTCCCTCTTTTCAATGGTTTACTTTATTTGTCCTGTGATAATTTTGTTTTTAAACAAAATATTGATACTATTTCCTTCAATTAAAATGTCCTTAAAACTTTCTGAATCTTCAAATATCTTATCAGCTTTGTTGCTGTGTATCAAATAGATATTATTATTATTGAAAACTAATGTTTGCTTATCAACTATTCTTAAATTAGTTACTGAACTTGGTGCAGCTTGTATCTCCATAACTTTTCCCTCAAAATTGTAGGATATTAATTCAGTAGAGTTATCTTTTTCAAACAATATGTTAATACTCTGATTTTCCTCAGATATTTCATAGTCAAGTATTTTATTATACATACTATTTTTCCACATTAATTTCCCATTGTTATTATAAAAATATATATTTTCTGTTCCAATAACTATTACATTGTTATTAATTACTTTTGTTTTAATTAAAATTTCATTATTTATTGTTGTCCTCCAAAGTTCTACATTGTCTATAAGATTAAAATATAAAGAATTCACGGGACTACCGTTTTCGAAAGTTAATGTTATAATTGAATAAGCCTCAGACTTGTTACTAATAGATAATCCAGTTATTACATCTTCGAATTCTTTGTTATCCACAACAATTTCATTGTTTTCATTTAAAATAAACAGGGTTTGTCCATTATTTTTAACTATCATACCTGTCTTGCCATTTTCACGTGAAACATTTACAATATTCCCTGGAATTTCAGCCATTACAAACATCTGGTTGCTCTTATCATACACAGTGATATTGTTATTTGTCTGTTTGAATATATAATCTTTTGCAATAAATATCTGGTTAGAAAATTCAGTATTTTCATTTTCCCATAAAATTTTATTGTTAAAATCAGTATAAACAATTTTCTGGTTGTTATATGATATTATACCCTTGTCAAAGAATTTAAACTCTTCAAGTGTGTTAATTTCTGTTGTTTTCATATTTTCAATTTTATATATCTTTTTTTCATCTAAGATCGATAAAAATTCTTTTCCGTATGTAAAATATAGAATGCCACTTATAATAATTAAAAATATTACAATAAATAATATTATTTTTTTCATGCATCACCTTGTAAAAATTTGTTAATCAATTATACCAAACTTTATATAATATTGCATTAATAAATTATTAAAAATATTGGGGACATACTATTTGTGTCCCCCCTCTTAAATTTATTATTTTACACTAAATTTTAGAAATTTCATTTAATGCTTTTACTGCCGACAAAATTTCATCCTTTTTATTAAAAGGTCCTACTCCAAATCTTACTGCACCTAATTTTTCTGTACCAATAGCCTTGTGAGCTAAGGGAGCACAATGAAGTCCCGGTCTAACAGCAATATTGTATTCCGTATCTAAAATATTTGCAACTTCAGAAGAATCCAATCCTTCTATATTGATAGGAACAACGCCAATTCTATGTTCAATGGATTCTGGGCCATAGATTATGATTTTAGGGTTCTTCCTTATCTCCTTGATGAATATATCAAGAAGATTTTTTTCGTGGCTGTAAATCGATTCTGTTCCCTTGTTTAAAATGTACTTTACGCCTGCATTTAATCCCGCTATACCAGGTAAGTTATGTGTACCGGCTTCTAATTTGTCCGGATAATAATTTGGTTGTTCAAAACTGCTGGACTGACTACCGGTGCCCCCCTCTTTTAATTGTTTCAGTTCCATATCATTATTTATGAGAAGAATTCCTGTTCCTTGGAGTCCTAACAAGCCCTTATGACCAGGTGCTGCTAAAAAATCAATATTAAACTTTTTTAAATCTATATTTAAGACGCCTGCACTTTGTGAACCGTCGACTAAATATAAGCAGCCATGTTTCTTGCATATATTTCCAATTTCCTCTATTGGAAATATAGTTCCTGTTAAATTCGATACATGGGTTGTTACAATTAATTTTGTATTACTTTTTATAGCGCTTTCTAAATTATTTAAATTTATTGTTCCGTCTGATTCACATTTTACTATAGTGTTTTCTACACCATATTTTTCCAACTCCTTTACAGGTCTCAAAACAGAGTTGTGCTCCATTTCAGTTGTAATCACATGGTCTCCATAATTTAATATACCCTTTATGGCAGTATTTAAGCTATCCGTTGCATTAAATGTGAAAATCACTCTCATAGGATCATCTAAATTAAAAAGTTCCGCTAATAGCTCTCTTGTTTCATATATTACTTTGGCACCTTCTATTGCCATAGCGTGACTTCCTCTTCCGGGGTTTGCTCCATATTCCTTCATCGCTCTCATTACGCTTCTATATACGCTTGAAGGTTTTGGAAATGTTGTAGCTGCATTGTCTAAATATATCATAATATCACCTGCTTTTTTATTATCATTAACATTATATGTTAATAATCACACTATGATATTATTTATATTGGTATACAACCTTTCCATTGCAAATTGTATATTTGACCTTGCCATACAATTCTTTGCCTACAAAAGGAGAATTGCTTGATTTAGAATAAAATTCATTGACAATCCATTTTTCATCAATATCAAATATAACTAAATCACACTTTTTTCCTTCTGCAATTCCTGATTCTATATTATAAAGTTTTGCAGGATTGACAGTCATTTTCTCCAAAAGCTGCATTATTGTGAGGTGCTGATTTCTTATTAAGTAAGTTATACCAACAGATAATGCTGTTTCTAAACCAATAATTCCACTTGGTGCTTTGCTAAATTCTCTATCTTTCTCTTCCTTACTATGAGGGGCATGGTCGGTAGCAATTATATCAATTGTACCATCTTTCAAACCCTCAATTATTTTCAATCTATCTTTTTCTGTTCTTAAAGGAGGATTCATTTTTGCATTAGTATTAAAATTAAGTATATCATCTTCTGTCATAGAAAAATGATGAGGTGAAGCTTCAGCAGCAATATCTGCTCCCATTGACTTTGCCCATCTAATAATATCAACTGACAGACCAGAACTTATATGCTGAAAGTTTACTTTTGCTCCTGTAGCTATGGCAATCATACAATCCCTGGCTACCATTACATCTTCCGCCAGATGAGAAGCTCCACTTATATTTAGCTGCTTTGATATTTTACCTTCATTTATTCCCGAATTATTTATTAAGCGTGGATCTTCCTCGTGAAAGCTAATGGGCATATTAAGTTTTTTTGCTTCCAACATAGCATTTAATACAATATTTGAATCCATAATAGGAAGTCCATCATCTGTAAATCCTGCAGCACCATGTTTTTTCAATTCTTCCATATTAACAATTTCCATACCCTTTAAACCTTTTGTAATGGTTGCAGTTTGAAGGACATTAATTGGTGATTGTTTTATTAAATCATTTATATACTTTAAAGTTTCAATATTATCTACTGCTGGATTAGTATTAGCCATACATACAACTGTAGTAAATCCACCTCTTGCAGCTGCATTAGAACCGGAAATTATATCTTCCTTATAGGTAAAACCTGGTTCTCTAAAGTGCACATGGACATCTATTAATCCAGGCGCTATAATTTTTCCTTTAGCATCTATAGTAGCCTCATTTTCTTTATCAATATTCTTACCAATTTCTCTGATAATGCCATCTTCAATCAATATATCGGCAATTTCGTCTCTTTTTGAGCCTGGATCTATTATTCTTCCGTTTTTTATTATCATATGATCACCTTTGGTTTTTTATTTTCTTTTATCATAAGCGCAAAACGCACCATGAGGTTATTATATCATAAATACACATTTAATCTACAAAGGACCGCCACATTTAGTTGAAAAAGGTTCTCCGTTAAGACAGAGAACCTTTTTGTGTTTATTTTAGCCTTTCCATTAGCTTATCATATGCTTCCTGCTGTTCAACTTCATAAGAATTACGTTTAGTGTAATGTGTGTGAAGAAGTTTATGAGAAATATGGCTGTTAGGCTCTTTTAAATATTCTTCATAGAGCTTAATAACTTCAGGATTTTTGTGTGATTTCCTTAGAGGTAATGATTGATCAAGTTCATATAAGGCATCGGCACGTTTTGCCTTTGGATTTACTTCAAGCCTTGCTTTTGCAGATACATGTGACTGACCGCCACCATGAACACATCCACCCGGGCATGCCATTACTTCAATGAAATGATATTCCTTTTCTCCACTTTTTATAGCTTCCAACACTTTAGCTGCATTGGCGGTTCCATGTGCAACTGCAATTTTTACTTCAGTATCTTTACCTTCAATAGGAAGTACAAGAGAAGCTTCTTTAACACCTTCAAGACCTCTTACACCTTGGTACTCAAAATCATCCAAGTCCTGACCAGTTAGTATATCAGCCACGGTTCGTAGAGCTGCTTCCATTACTCCACCAGTTGCACCAAATATTGCTCCTGCTCCTGTATATTGACCTAAAATGTTGTCAGCTTCTTCATTTGGTAGATTAACAAATTGAATTCTGGCTTGCTTTATCATATCTCCTAATTCTCTTGTGGTCAGTGAAACATCAACATCCCTCAGTCCATCTACTTCCATTTCCGGCCTGTTTGCTTCTGTCTTCTTAGCTATACAAGGCATTACAGATACAGAGAATATTTTCTTAGGGTCTATTCCTTCTTTTTCAGCATAGTATGATTTTACAATAGCTCCAAACATTTGCTGTGGAGACTTGCATGTTGATAAATTATCCAAAAAATCAGGATAATTCAATTCGCAATAACGTATCCAACCAGGTGAGCAAGAAGTGATCATTGGTAATTTTCCACCGTTTTTAACTCTATTTAACAGCTCTGTACCTTCTTCCAAAATTGTAAGATCTGCTGAAAAGTTTGTATCAAAAACCTTATCGAAGCCAAGTCTCTTCAATGCAGCTACCATTCTTCCAGTAACATCCGTTCCAACCGCTAGCCCAAATTCTTCCCCAAGAGATGCTCTAACACCAGGTGCAGTTTGAACAACCACATATTTTTCAGGGTCATCTATTGCATCCCATACATCGTCAACATTTGTTCTTTCTCTTAAAGCCGCCACTGGACATGCTTGTATGCATTGTCCGCAATATACACAAGGAACATCTTTCATACTGTAATCGAATGCAGGAGCAACTTCTGTATTGAAACCTCTCTTTGTAAAATCCAAAATACCTATTCCTTGTACATCTCGACAAGTACTAATGCATCTTCCACACAAAATACATTTACTTGTATCTCTTATGATTGAATATGACAAATTATCAATTTTAGCTTCTCTTTTAGCACCCTGGAATTCTATGTCGCTGATATTTAGCTCATCGCAAAGTTTTTGCAACTCACATGTTCCATTTCTTAAACATGTTAGGCACTCTCT
>DATESJ010000101.1:0-3668 GCA_035270885.1 Sedimentibacter sp.
GAGAATTAAAATGATTGATATTGAAAAAGCTAAATCTTATAATTTTGATTCTGAAAGTATTAAAGTTATGGAAAAGGCAAACGCAAATGAATCGAAACGAAACTCTTGCAAAATGCATGAGTTTGGAAAAGATGTAAACAAGTACGGTCAATTCACTTGTAAAAACTGTGGCTGTGAAGAAAACTCTGTTTATGTTAATGGATATAATGATGCTTTAAGACACGCAAGGGAGCTATAGAGTTGGAGTTTAAAAGAACGATTTTGGTTGATAGCCGTCAACAAGAATATAAGCATTATACTAAGCACGAACAGCTTAAAAAAATGGGATATAATCTGATGGTAAGTAAATTGCCGATTGGTGACTATGCCTTTATTGATAATTTGTCAATTATTGTCGATACCAAAAAAGATGTTTTGGAATTATTTATAGACTTGACGAAAGACCATTTACGTTTTCGCAATGAACTGATAAAAGCACAAGAAAATAAAATTAAGCTTACAATTCTTGTTGAAGAAAAATTACCACAAGGCGGTTTAAATAATTGGAAATCGCCTGTTTGGAAATCTACAACTGCAAGGCACAAAAAGGGTAGCCTAGTAACAATGGCTAACCCAGAAACCATGAGAAAAGTTATGATTACAATGCAAGAAAAATATGGAGTTCGTTTTTTGTTTTGTGATAAGTCGGAGACTGGAAGATGGATAGTTGATATTTTGGAAGGAAGAAAATAATGAAAATATTTTTTGATACAGAATTTACAGGATTACATGCAAATACAACACTAATAAGCATAGGCTTGGTTTCAGAAGATGACAGACAATTTTATGGAGAGCTGTCAGATTACGACATTTTTCAATGCGACGATTGGATAAAAGAAAATGTATTAGCAAATTCACGCTTTCAGCGTATCAATCGCTATGAAAATAATGTAAACAAAGACGTTTATATTCCAAACTATCATTTAGGAAATACTTTCGAGATGAAATGTATGTTAGAAAACTGGCTAGAGCAATTTAAAACGGTGGAATTTGTATCTGATGTCAGTCATTATGACATGACTTTACTGATAAACTTATTCGGAAATGCCTTTGATTTACCTAAAAATTATTGTCCTGCATGTTATGATATAAACCAAGATATTATGAAAAAATACAATTGTTCGATGCAAGAAGCTTTTGATATGAGCCGAGAAGATATTTTATATAACAATTGGAAAGATAAAGCTGTCAGAGGTAGCAAACATAACTCTTTGTATGATGCCAAAGTAATCAGAGAGATATATCAAATAATAAATGGATATTTTGATAAAAGATAAAATATAATTTAAGGAGAAGATAAAATGAAAAAAGTATTTTTAGGTGGAACTTGTGCGGAAAGTACATGGAGAGAAAAGCTTATATCAAAACTAAAAATATCATATTTCAACCCTGTTGTACCAGACTGGACGGAAGAATGTTACCAACAAGAATTAAAAGAACGTGCTAACTGCGATTATTGCCTATACGTTATCACTCCAGAAATGCAAGGCGTATATAGTATTGCCGAAGTAGTTGATGATAGCAATAAGCAACCCAAAAAGACTATATTTGCGTTTGGAAGCACATCTGACACAGGATTTTCTAAAGGACAAATAAAATCTCTTGACAAAGTGGGCAAAATGGTTGAACGTAATGGTGGAAAATATTTTATAAGTCTCGAAGAAATTGCAGACTATTTGAATAAAGAAGAATAAGATGGAAAAGCGAAAGGTAACAAATTTAGAAAGCAATTATAAAAAAGTCTATTTTTAATTTAAGGAGAAAAAATGAAAGAAATTTACAAAAATCTATTTGTTGGAAGTCAAGAAGATTTTAACAACTTGCAAGAAAATCACAATTTTAGCTTATGCCTTTGTGCAAAAACTTTTCATCAAATGTTTGCAAAGCTAGATGGTTCTGATTATATTGGCTACACTGGAAACATGAATAAAAATGAAACGGAATATTTGGTTGCTTATCGTCCAGAAATCAACCTAATTGCTTTGAACATTATTGATGTTGATAATCCTAAGTTTTATAAGCCAGAAGTTTTAACGTCGGCTTTGAACTTTATAAATGATGAACTTAACAACAACAGAAAAGTCGCAATATTTTGTAATCAAGGACATAGCAGAAGTGCCACAATAGCTTTGATGTGGCTTATGGCTAATACAGATGTTACGATTAATGTTGACACTTTTGAAAAAATGGAATATAATTATAAGAAAGTATATCCAAATTATGAGCCAAAAGAGGGCATAAGATTTTACGCAAGAGGTTTATTTAATGAAATAAAAAATGGAGGTAAAGATAATGGCTAAAAAAATCATAGAAAGCAAAGACGGAATTGTGATAGAAAAGGAAACCTCAATTGTTGAAGAACTTGAAAAGTCAGAAATTATTCCAGAAGAGGTAATAGGAAAGTTCACAAACGAGGAAAGAATGAAACTGAAAGAAAATTATCCTGTTTCAAATAAGTCGTTTAAAGAAAACAGCGGTCATTGTCGCATCTGTGGAATTTCTACAAATCTTCCAGAAAGAATTTTATGTTACAATTGCTTCAAAAAATACAAGGACTTGATTTAAATACGTTTATTCTTTGAGGTAGGCAGTAATTGTCTATCTCTTTTTGTTTGGAGGTAATAACTAATGGGGAGAGAACCATATCCAATATATTTAAGCACAAAAGATGATAGTATACCCAAACCTCCCAAAAGTTCTTCTGAAAGATATATTGAGACAGGCGAAGAATATGAAGATGAAATGATTAAGCCGATTTATAGAATATGCACTAGTAAAGCTTTTGTAGACGGTATTGAAATTGGATTACTTTTCAAAGAAAACGAAAAACATTTACGACAAATTAGAAAAGAAAGTTTTGACGAATTAAAAAAATTATATTTAGAAAGTGAATATAACAGTATTGCTAAATATTGGAATGATAATATTGAACAAATAACAGATTTAGGATATAATAAATTTGTCGAAAATAAAGGTCTTAGACCAATAGCAAATTTGATTGAATGTTTTGAAGCTGTAATAGAAAAGCCGTTTTACAAATCAAATCAAGAAAACAAATGTATAGCAGTTGGAAACAAACCAAGGCATTACGTTAGTTTTGGTGTTAGAGTTGAATATCTCGAACCATATCTTAACAGTTTGATTAACGGAGATAATCCACCAAAAATTCCGAAGAAACACAAAATAACAAGGACTGCTAGAGACAGGCACTTGATGAAGCGGTGGAGAACTTTTTTAGGGGAAGATAAAGCAACAGGACAAAAAACAATGCAGATTGTAGGGCACAGAACAGCACTGTACGATATGTTTTGTGAGTGGTGCAAGATAACTAGCACAGCAAAGACAAACGCAATAGAAATAGCCTTAGAATTGCTACTGAAAGAATATCCGATAGAGAGCCTTCCGTCTTTAGAATATTTTGAGGAAAAGAAAAAGACTATCATGGATTATATTGTTGACGAAAATCATACTACCAAAAAGAAAAACAGCAGAAATGGAAATCCTCAAATAAGTTTTAGCTTAGAACCTCAAATAATAGATACAATAGACAAGGTCGTTAAAAATTATAACAAAAGTGGTGAACGAGCAAAGACAGGACTTATAAACAAATCTCAAATTGTAAATATAGC
>DATESJ010000102.1:0-6387 GCA_035270885.1 Sedimentibacter sp.
TGAATTACAAATAATAAATTAAATTTACTTTTTTTTATTAATGTTTTTTGGCATAATAATTGCTATAAAGATAAGTAAGCAAAAAAATTAATAGGAGGTTTCACAAATGCAAAATGTAAAAGTAATTATTTGGGGACTTGGAGCCATGGGTTCTGGTATGGCGAAAATGCTTTTAAAGAAAAAGGGTGTTGACATTGTCGGTGCAATAGATATTGGAGCCAAATTAGGAAAAAGTGTGTATGAAGTAGTTGGTGTTGATCGTGGTGATAGACAAGAAGTTATAGTAGGAACACCTGAAGAAGTTATTAAAGAAAAATGCGCAGATGTTTGTTTATGCGTAACAGACTCATTTACACGCAAGGGTTTTGATAAATATAAATTTGCACTAGAGAAAAAGATAAATGTTGTTACAAGTGCAGAGCAAATGGCTTATCCTAAGGCTCAAGAGCCTGAATTGGCAAAAGAACTAGATAGAATAGCTAAAGAAAACGGAGTGTCAATTATCGGTACTGGAATTAATCCTGGTTTAATAATGGACCTGTTAGTAATTGTAATGACTGGTTGTTGTGAAGATGTGGAAAGCATCTTATCTAGAAGGATTAATAGTTTATCTCCTTTTGGCCCTACAGTTATGGAAGAACAGGGAATTGGAATGAAGGTTGATGACTTTAACAAAAGAGTTGAAGCTGGTACAATGGCAGGCCACGTTGGATTCCACGAATCAATTCATATGATAGCAGATGCTATAGGATGGAAAGCTGATAAGATTACACAATCAATGGAAGCTATAGTTACCGATGTTGATAGAAAAGCACCTTATGGCGAAGCAAAAGCAGGAGATGTAGCAGGAGTAGCTATGAAAGGTTTTGGTCACATTGATGGAGAAATAAAAATTGAAATGGATCATCCTCAACAAATTGAACCTGAGCAAGTTGGTGTTCAAACTGGCGACTATGTAATAATTAAAGGAACTCCAAATATTAACATGATTAACTCACCTGAAGTTCCTGGAGGAATTGGCACAATAGCAATGTGTGTTAATACTATTCCCCAGATTATCAATGCAAAACCGGGATTACATACAATGATATCCATACCTGTACCGAGAGCAATAATGGGGGATATGAGAGATTTAATCGACCCAGAGTGTAAAATCGTTTGATTTCCTAAACCTATTTTCTAATCTAGGGATAAAGAAGGGGTTAGCTGAGGAATGTCCCCGAATGCATAAATTTGTGAATGAAACTGCGAAGTAACAATAATAAAAAGGAAGTGTAATAATGATTAAAAAAGGTGAATGGGTTTTAATACATAGAGTTGTTTTAGAACCATCAGAAAGGGCTCCACAGGTTCCAGATGATACAAAAAAAGTTCCATTGGAATTATGGGTGAAAGGATTTTTGCAGGAAGATGCAAAAGTTGGAGATGAAGTTACAGTTTTAACAAGAACTAAACGTTTAGAAAAAGGTACTTTGTTAGAAGCTAATCCATATTATAAACATGATTTTGGAAAGTTCATTCCTGAATTATTAACAATCAGCGAACAAGTAAGAGAAATAGTATTTGGAGGTGCTGATAATGAGTAAAGATATGAGTTATGCAGCGGTTATGGCCAGAAGACCTGAAATAATGAAACAGGCAGCAGGTATTGATTTTTCACTATTTGAAAGTGGTTCAATCGCATTTGATTATGAAAGAATGATGAAAGAAGCAGGATTTACTATTGAAGAAATTCAAAAAATCCAGTCTGAGCACGGAGTTGGAAATACACCTATTATCGAGCTTAGAAATTTAACTGCTTTAGCAAGAAAACTTGCTCCAGAAGGAAAAGGCGCAAGAATATTTATAAAAGACGAAGCTTCTAATGCTTCAGGTAGTTTTAAAGCAAGAAGAGCAGCAACAGCAGTATATCAAGCTAAAAAACTTGGTTACAAAGGTGTTGTTACAGCAACAAGCGGTAACTATGGTGCAGCAGTAGCTTCTCAAGCAGCTATGTATGGACTTAAATGTATAGTTGTTCAGGAATGCTATGACTCAAGGGGAGTTGGACAACCGGAAATTATTGAAAAGGCTAGAAAGTGTGAAGCTTTAGGAGCTGAAGTTGTTCAATTATCAGTTGGTCCAGAATTATTCTATACATTCTTAAGAATATTGGAAGAGACAGGATATTTCAATGCATCTCTTTATACACCATTTGCAATTGCAGGTGTTGAAACATTAGGTTATGAAATAGCAATGCAGTTCAGAGAAAAATACGGCAAAGATCCTGATGTTGTAATAGCAACAAATGCAGGAGGCGGAAACTTAACAGGAACTGCAAGAGGTCTTAGAAAAGCTGGAGCTCAGTCTAAAATAGTTGCAGCAAGTGTTGACTTATCAGGACTTCATATGGCTGCTGATACACAATTTAACAAAAAATCATTTACTACAGGTCACACAGGATTCGGTATGCCATTCTCAACATGGCCTGACAGATCTGATGTTCCTCGTTCAGCTGCAAGACCATTAAGATATATCGAAAGATATTTGACAGTTCATCAAGGTGAAGTGTTCTATATGACAGAAGCTTTGGCGTCACTTGAAGGATTGGAAAAAGGACCTGCAGGAAATACAGCTCTTACAGCTGCATTTGCTTTAGCACAGGAATTAGATCAAGATCAGATGATAGTTGTTCAGGAAACTGAATATACAGGAGCTGGAAAGCATATTCAGCCTCAGCTTTCATTTGCAAGAGAAAATGGAATTGAATTAAAGTTTGGTGATCCTAAGGATGAAGTACCTGGACAAAATATTATTTTCCCATCACATCCTTCAATGATAAAAGTAAATGACGCAAATGTGATTCATATGAGAAAATCATTGATTAAGAATGCGTTAAATAATTACAAAGTAACACCAACAGAAGCTGATATTGAATTCCTTGCATTAGAAACAAATTCTGATGTAGAGTTCGTTAAAAGCACAATTGCATCATTGTAGAATAATTATCAAATAGGCGTATGAAAATATGCCTAATTTAAATTAATAATATTATAGGAGGATATTTATGAAAAGAGCTGACGATTATGCACAAAGAAGAGCTCATTTGGCAAACCTTTCAGATGAAGAATTATATAATAAATTTTGGAATTTAGCGGAAGAAATTGTTGACCCTCTATTGGAATTGGGCAGAAAGAATACAACACCATCTGTTGAAAGAAGTATACTTCTTAGAATGGGATTCTCAAGCCTTGAAGTTAAACCTATTGTTGAAGGTGTAATGAGCAAAGGTTTAATGGGAAAAGGAGCAGGCAATGTTGTATGGAGACTATCTAAAAAATTAGGCTGCTCAGTGCGTGAAGCAGGTTTAGAACTTGCAAACGGTAAACATTGGGATGATGTTGACACATTATTTTAGGAGGGAAAAGATATGAAACTTGAACCTAACAAAAAGTTAGATATAAAAGAATTATTGAAAGACTTAGATAAATATGAACCAAGACGCCGAGGATGGCATTGGAGAGAAGGAAGAAACGAAAAAAGAAAAATCGGTGACTTTGAATATCTTGAAACATCAGAAAGCTTAAAGAATTCTGTTCCACTACCGGGAAGTAGAGGATTTGGATATATTGACCCACAGCCAGACTGTGTTATAACTACTGAAATTGCCTCAGGAAGATTTGAAGATGACATAAGAAGAATGCGTATGGCTGCTTGGCATGGAGCTGATCACCTAATGGTTATCAGGACTGCAGGTCAGTCACATATAGATTCATTATTAGAAGGAACAAACCAGGGTATCGGCGGTATCATGGTTACAAGAAAACAGGTAAGAGCCTCAAGAAAAGCTTGCGACTTAATAGAAGATGAAGTAGGTCGTCCAATTAACTTCCACTCATATATTTCAGGTGTTGCAGGTCCTGATATAGCTGTTATGTTTGCTGAAGAAGGTGTTAATGGAGCTCACCAAGACCCTCAGTACAACGTCTTGTACAGAAATGTTAACATGGTAAGATCTTTTGTTGATGCTTGTGAAGCTAAGAAAATAATGGCTTGGACAGATATGCTTCAAATAGACGGAGCCCACAATGCTAATGCTACAGCTATGAAAGCTTGGAAGGTTATGCCTGAATTAATGGTACAGCATGCTATAAACACAGCATTTTCTGTAAAAATAGGTATTAAACCTGAAAATATAGCTTTGTCAACAGTACCTCCAACAGCACCACCAGCACCTTGTATGAGATTAGACTTACCATATGCAGTGGCACTTCGTGATATTTTTAGAGACTACAAGATGAGAGCTCAGCAAAACACAAAATATATGGAATCAGATACTCGTGAAGCTGCTGTTACTCATACCATGAATATGATGATTTCAAGATTAACAAGTGCTGATATTCAGTCTACAATCACTCCTGACGAAGGAAGAAACGTGCCATGGCACTATAATAATATTGCAGGTATTATGACTGCTAAACAAGCTCTTACAGGTATGGACGGCTTGAGAGAAATGGTTAAGCTTGATAGGGAAGGACCATTAGGAGACAAGGTTCGTGAACTAAAGGAAAGAGCAGTACTCTTCATGGAAGAAATGCTTGAAGTAGGTGGATACTTCAAGGCTGTAGAAGAAGGATTCTTCATTGACAGTGGCGAATATCCTGAAAGAAACGGAGACGGTATTCCTCGTCAAATCGAAGGCGGAATCGGATACGGCTTCATATACGAAAGAGATGAAGATTATTTTGCTCCTGTATCAGTTCATTATGGATATAACAAGGTTCCTGCTGAACTTGAAAATCCAAGTGATGCCATAGGCGGAGATACATTTGAAGATCGTTCTAAGATTCAATATATTGATGAATTAGATGAGCATGACAATGTAAATGTAAGGCTTGAAGAAGTTGATAAATATTATGATACAAATCTTGTTAAACCTGAAGTTGAATGGAGAGCAGACGGTACTGTACTCTTGACAATATTCTTGCCTTTAGATGAAAGAACAGCAGAATTTGCAGCTATTAAATGTGGTGAAAAAATGGGTCTTGAAGATGTGACGGTTGTTCATAAACAATCAATACATCCATCTGAAGGAACTTTCTGTGAAGTTAAGGGAAGAGTAAACTTTGACATAAATATCGATGAGTTAATAATCCCTGAAAAACCCCACGTTTTATCTGAAGCTGAAATAAGAGAAGATATTCAAAATAATCCATTGTTCGTAGTTGCAGCAACAGTTGGAGAAGACGAGCATTCAGTAGGGCTAAAAGAAACATTGGATATTAAACACGGCGGTATTGAAGGATTTGGTATTAAATATGAATACCTTGGAACTTCTTGTCCTGTAGAAAAACTTGTGGATGCTGCTATTGAAACTAATGCAGATGCCATTTTGGTAAGTACAATAATTACTCATGATGATGTTCACATTAAGAACATGAAGAAGATTAATGACTTAGCAATAGAAAAAGGCATCAGAGATAAAGTTATGATTATCGTTGGTGGTACCCAGGTTACAAATGAAATCGCTTTAGAAGCCGGATTAGATGCAGGCTTTGGAAGAGGTAGCCATGGTATTGATGTTGCAAGCTTCATGGTAGAGAGAAGAAAGGAAATGCAGGCATAATGAAAGTTCATGTATTGGTAGCTGAAATAGGCTCTACCACTACAGTAGTTAATGCATTCAATGGAATAGGGTCTGGTAACCCTGCCTTTATAGGGCAGGGTCAGGCTCCTACAACTGTCTTAGAAGGTGATGTAACAATTGGGCTTGAGGGCGCTATTGAAGGCTTAAGGAAGAACCTGCAAGCGAATTCATTGACATGGGACGATATGTTGGCTACAAGTAGTGCTGCAGGCGGATTGAAGATGACTGTTCACGGACTTGTTTATGATATGACTGTTCGTGCAGCGAAAGAGGCTGCTTTAGGTGCCGGTGGAATCATAAAAATGATTACATCAGGCAGACTTAGAAAAACTGACTTGAAAAAAATTCAAGAAATAACTCCTAATATAATTCTTGTTGCAGGCGGAGTAGATTACGGAGAAAGAGATACAGCTATTTACAATATGGAAATGATTCTGGCAATGAAATTAAAAATTCCGATTATTTATGCAGGAAATATTGAAAACCAGGAAGAAGTTCGCCTTATGTGTGAGGAAGCTGATAATCAGCTCTATATTGTAGAGAATGTATATCCTAAAATTGACACTTTAGTTGTAGAACCTACAAGAAAAATAATTCAAGATGCTTTTGAGGAACATATAATTCATGCGCCAGGTATGGCCAAGGTTAGGGATTTAGTTAAGGGACCTATAATTCCTACTCCAGGTGCAGTAATGGAAGCAGCCAAGGTATTAAAAGAAGAAATAGGAGACCTAATAGTATTTGACGTTGGTGGAGCAACT
>DATESJ010000103.1:0-2565 GCA_035270885.1 Sedimentibacter sp.
GGAAGCAAACTTTTTAACGATGTAAATTTAAAATTCGTTCCAGGTAACTGCTATGGAGTTATTGGAGCAAACGGTGCAGGAAAATCAACTTTCCTGAAAATATTGTCGGGGGAAGTTGAACATACAACAGGAGAAATTTCAATACCTGCAAATATTAGAATGTCGGTTCTAGACCAAGACCACTTTAAATATGATGATTATCCCGTTGTGGAAACAGTTATAATGGGTAATAAAAGACTATATGAAATAATGAAAGAAAAAGATGCCTTGTATGCAAAAGAAGGCTTTACAGACGAAGATGGCGTAAAGGCTTCAATTCTTGAAGGGGAATTTGCTGAAATGGACGGCTGGGATGCTGAAACAGAAGTGGAAAAACTGCTACAAGGATTGGGAATAGGCTCTGAACTTCATTATTCATATATGAGAGATTTAAACGGTGGTGACAAAGTTAAGATTATGCTTGCTCAGGCTATTTTTGGACGCCCTGGTATAATTCTTTTAGACGAACCTACCAACAACTTGGATATAGAATCAGTTAATTGGTTGGAAGATTTTCTTCTTGATTTTGAAGGATTAGTAATTGTTGTATCCCATGATAGACACTTTTTAAATACAGTGTGTACTCATATAGTTGATATAGATTTTAAGAAAATAAAAATGTATGTTGGTAACTATGATTTCTGGTATGAATCAAGCCAGTTGATGCAAAGATTGATGAAGGATCAGAACAGAAAAAGAGAAGATAAAATCAAGGATCTTCAAAGTTTTATTGAAAGATTCTCTGCTAATAAATCTAAAGCAAAACAGGCTACTTCAAGAAGAAAATTGTTGGAAAAATTAGAAGTTGAAGAAATGCCTTCATCTTCAAGACGATATCCTTTTGTTAAATTTACTCCTGACCGCGAAGTAGGTAATGAAATACTTACAGTTGAAGGAGTATCTAAAACAATTGACGGTATTAATGTATTAAAAGATATTTCTTTTAGAGTAAACAAAGATGACAAAATAGCATTTGTTGGTGAGAATGAATTAGCTCAGACAACCTTGTTTAAAATATTGGTTGGAGAAATAGAAGCTGATACAGGTACTGTTAAATGGGGTCAAACAATAACAAAGTCATATTTCCCTAAGGATAACTCAGAATTTTTTGAAGGAATTAAGTTTAACTTAGTTGATTGGATGAGACAGTATTCTGAAGACCAATCAGAAAGCTTTTTAAGAGGATTTTTAGGTAGAATGTTGTTTTCAGGGGATGATGCCTTGAAACCTGCCAATGTATTGTCAGGAGGAGAAAAGGTTAGATGTATGCTTTCAAGAATGATGCTTTCCGGCTCTAATGTCTTGGTACTTGATCAGCCTACAAACCATTTGGACCTTGAATCAATAACTGCCTTAAACAACGGATTAATGGCTTTTAAAGAAATTGTTTTATTTGCTTCTCATGACCATCAATTTATACAGACAACAGCCAACAGAATCATTGAGCTTACAGAAGATGGAATGATTGATATGGCCATGTCTTATGATGATTATTTAGAAAAAAAGGACAATAGGCGGAGAGTGAGTTAATGATAAAAAGATGTGCTCAGGATATGAATTTTGAAGATTTTAAAGATGCTTTAACTTCAGAAATGCTTAATGAATTGACACAAATGAATATTTCATATCAAAAGGCATATAGCCTATTTCAAAATATGTGTACAGAATCAAAGCATGGGGCTGAAGACGACATCGGAACCATGGATAGTATTGTAAGAAATATAATTTTGGATTATACGGACGAATTAAAATAAAGCCCAAAGAGTATGGTTCTTGGTGGACAATTGTCCACTAAGAACCATCGCTGTTGGGTTACTTGACTTGCATTTTGGCAAAAAAAACATTTGACAATCAGCACAAAATATGCTAATCTTAATATGTATTACAGATGTATTTATGGATTTCACATGTTTTTAGATATTATATGTGGCGTGCTGTATATGATATGTAAAAACGTGTGAATTTTTTATACTATGGAATATAATAATATTATTTTAGGAGGTACTCATGGCAAAGGGTACAGTTAAATGGTTTAACTCAGAAAAAGGATTTGGATTTATCACAAAAGAAGATGGAAATGACGTATTCGTACATTTCTCAGCTATCCAAGGCGACGGATTCAAAACTCTTGAAGAAGGTCA
This sequence comes from Sedimentibacter sp., assembly GCA_035270885.1. Classification (GTDB taxonomy): domain Bacteria; phylum Bacillota; class Clostridia; order Tissierellales; family Sedimentibacteraceae; genus Sedimentibacter. The sequence continues at coordinate 2,181 of DATESJ010000103.1, forward strand.
AAAAGTAAGTTTTGACGTTACTCAAGGAAACAGAGGAGACCAAGCAGCTAACGTAGAAAGAATCTAATAGCGGCTAAAGAAAAAAATCGGGATTGCTCCCGATTTTTTATTTTGCATTTATATTTATTAACCCCAGATAAACTTCATCAACAATAACACAGCCCCCATGATTCCTAAGAAAGCCAATATATATGGCAATAGCAGAGACATAATTGCCAATGTCATTGCAAGTATATCTCCTTTTTCTAAATTAAGATCTTCTGAGCGTTCTTTCCTTGATTCTTCCTTTGGGAGATTAGTTTCCCTAATTTTTTTTAAGTCTTCTTCAACTCTTTTTTTCCCAAAAAACATTTAAAATACTCCATTTACTTTATGACACATTGCA
>DATESJ010000104.1:0-8399 GCA_035270885.1 Sedimentibacter sp.
TCAAAATATAAGTCTTTCACTACCTTCTCTAAGACTTGATTCAATGAACTTTGAGATTATTGAAAGATTGCAGGAAGTTAGAAAATCCGGGCTTACTTTTGCACCTGAAGCAGGATCTCAGAGAATGAGAGATGTAATAAACAAAAATTTATCTGAAGAACAAATATTAGGTCCAGTAGAAACTGCTTTTAATTTAGGTTGGTCTACAGTTAAATTATATTTCATGATAGGACTTCCTGGTGAAGAAATGGAAGATGTATTAGAAATTAAAGAATTAGCTTATAAGGTTAAAGATAAATTTTTCCAAAGACCTAAAGAAGATATAAAGGGAAACTTAAAAATAAATGTAAGTGCTGCATGCTTCGTTCCTAAGCCTTTTACTCCATTTCAGTGGGTTTCGCAAAATTCTATGGATGAATTTTATGACAAGGCTAACTCACTTAAAAGAGAAGTTAAGGATAAAAAGATTTCCTTGTCCTATCATGAGCCAAAATTGAGTTATTTGGAAGCTGTATTTGCAAGAGGTGACAGAAGATTATCCAAGGCACTTATTAAAGCATGGGAAGACGGATGCCGTTTTGACGGTTGGTATGATATGTTTGATTTCAATAAATGGATGAATGCATTTGAAGAAACAAATACTGACCCTAACTTTTTTGCTTTAAGAAAAAGAGAATTAACTGAAGTTCTACCTTGGGACTTCATTGATATAGGAGTTAATAAGGAGTATTTAATTAGCGAATATGAAAAAGCCTTAGGCTGTGCAACTACTCCGGACTGCAGGATTAAATGTACTAACTGTGGTGTGAATGTCAATTTAATAGGAGGTGCCTGTCCTCATGTGCGTAATAATATGTAAATATAGTAAGACTGGCTTTTTAAAATATATTTCTCACTTGGATGTTTTAAGATTTATTCAAAGGTCTGTAAAAAGAGCAGGTATAAATGCCAAATACTCTGAAGGATTTAATCCTCACATGAAAACATCCTTTGGATATCCCTTGTCACTTGGTACTGAAAGTATCGGCGAATATTTTGAATTAGAACTTAATGAGAAGATAGATTTAGATGTATTCGTAGAAAAAATGAATTCTGTAATGCCAAAAGAAATGCAGATAATTAAAGCAAGTGTTTCTGAAGACACAGACTCTCTAATGAAAAGATGCAAGTATGCTGAGTATTTAATCAGTATTGAGTCAGATACAATTGATGAAAACGAACTTAATGGATATTTCAAGGAAATGCTATCTGAAGGAGTAATATATATAAGACAGAAAAAGAACAAAAAAAATAAATTAGTTTCAAAGGAATTAAATACTAAGGAACTGATAAATTATTTAAAGGCTGAAAAGATTAATGATAATAAAATAAATGTAATGGCTGTTTTTAAAACTTTGGAAACAGGAAGCATGAGAGTTGAAGAGTTGATTAAGCTAATAATCGAAAGAGGATTTGAGGTAGATTATTCTACAATCATGAAAATAGATGCATTGGATAAGGAAATGAATCCAATAATGTAAACAGGAGAATAATATGAAGCAGGTATTGATAAGTAATTCAATATTCTTTAATCAGGTGGCAATTTTACAGGACGGCAAGCTTATAGATTATCTTTATGAGTCAAATGATAATAAAAGTGTTGTTGGAAATATCTATAAGGGAAGGGTTGTGAATATTCTTCCCGGTATGGAAGCCGCTTTTGTAGACATCGGCTTTGATAAGAATGCTTACCTATTTTTGGATGACCTGCTTTCAGATAAATTTTTAAAAGAAAAAAATATTAAGAAAAAAGATGCAAAAATAAACAAGGTGCTTAAAAAGGGTGACGAACTTTTAGTGCAAATTGTGAGAGAGCCCATGGGTGAAAAGAATATTTCTGTTACAACTGACATTTCACTTACAGGAAAATATATTGCATTTATTCCAAAGACTATTGATGTTAATCTATCTAAGCGAATAAAAAAAATAGATGAGAGAAAAAGGCTTGAAGAAATAGGCAAAGATATAATGACCAACGGTAATGGAATGATAATCAGGACATTTGCCATGGAAAGTTCCAAGGAAGCTATTGAAAAAGAATATAAAATGCTTTCTTCAGTATATATGCAAATTGAACAAGAATACAAATATTCCTATGCACCAAAGTTATTATATAAGAACAATTCGCTTATAGAAAGGTTCTTTTTAGACTATATAGAATCTTCAATTGATGAAATTTATGTTGAAGATAAAATGATAAAAAAGAAATTTGAAGAAATGATTTCAGACCTTCATGGAGATGATCTCAATAATATAAAAATTATTGAATCTCAAAGGGCTTTTGAGAGTTTTAATGTTGAAAAACAAATTAAAATGCTTTTTAACCGAAAAGTTGAGTTAAGTAACGGAGGTTCAATAGTAATAGATGTAACTGAAGCATTGACTGTTATTGATGTAAATAGCGGCAAGTATGTAGGCAACCGTAATATGGAGGAAACAGCACTTGAAATTAACCTTCATGCTATGGAAGAGATTGCCAGACAGATTAAGCTTAGAAATATTAGTGGTATTATTTTAATTGATTTTATAGATGTAAAAAAAGAAGAAAATGTTAATCTTATAATTAGTAAGGCTAAGTCATTGTTTAGGGATGACAAAACTAAAACAAATGTTGTAGGAATGACAAAATTAAATTTAATGGAAATCACAAGAAAAAAGAACAAGGAAAATTTCTTTAATCTGATAACCGAAGAATGCAGTCACTGCAAAGGTAGCGGAAGAAGCAGTTCGAAAGTATATATAATTATTAAAATAGAGAGTATAATAAAAAACATTAAATTCAATACATCTTCAGAAACTGTAATTTTGAAGGTAGGAAGTATATTGTATAATAAAATAATGAAGGACTGTTTGAATGTAATTTCAGAAATTGAAAATAAATACAATATTAAAATATTTATTGAATTAGATGAGAATATTTTGAAGGATGATATAATCGTTGGGAAAATGGGGAAATTAGATTTAACCATTTAAAGAAGGGGGACACACTTTTAGTCAAGATATAGTATTGTTGGTAAAAGAATTATCCCAGTATTTGAATGAGTCCGTTGAAAAAATAAGTTGACAAACATTTTATAGTTTGATACAATCTATATCTGTTAGAGCCGCGCGGATCAGGTTTAAACGTTAAGTACCTGCAATGGCGAGACTGGGAAGAGGAGGTAAATTTATGTACGCAATTATTGAAACAGGTGGAAAACAATATAGAGTTCAAGAAGGCGATGTTATAAGAGTTGAAAAAATCGAAATCGCTGATGGAGAAACAGTAAAATTTGATAAAGTTTTACTTGTTGCTGAAGAAGGAAAATTAAATGTTGGAAAACCATATGTTGACGGAGCTGTAGTTGAAGCTGTAGTTGAAAATCAGGGTAAAGCTAAAAAAATCATAATTTTCAAATACAAAGCTAAAAAAGATTACAGAAAGAAACAAGGTCATCGTCAACCATATACACAGGTTAAAATTGAGAAAATAGTTGGATAGTATGATTACAGTTACCATATATAGAACCAAAGAAGAAATTAAGGGTTTTATAGTTGAAGGCCATTCAGATTACGCTGAAGAAGGATTTGATATAATATGCGCTTCAGTTTCAATATTGTCTTTCACAGCTTTAAACTCTTTGAACCTCGTTGCAGGAATTGTCCCAGAAAACATCCAATATGATGTGGACGAAGAAACAGGATTGATGAGTTTGAAAACTTTAGAAAACAATTATAAAACTGATATAGTGTACAGAACTTTCATGGTTGGAATAGAATTATTATTGGAAGATTACAGTGATTATATTACACTTAAATTTGAGGAGGTGTAAAGATGTTATTGAAATTAAACTTACAGTTATTTGCACATAAAAAAGGTGTTGGTAGCTCTAAAAACGGTAGAGACAGTAATGCTAAGAGACTTGGAGTAAAAAGAACTGACGGTCAATTTGTATTGGCTGGAAACATTCTTGTTAGACAAAGAGGAACTAAACTTCATCCGGGATTAAATGTTGGAATCGGAAGCGATGACACATTGTTTGCCATGGTGGATGGAAAAGTTAAGTTTGAAAGAAAAGATAAAGCAAGAAAACAAGTCAGTGTATATCCTGTTGAATTAGAAGCATAATAAAAACGAAACATACCTACCTTTACGGTAGGTTTTTGTTTGTATGACCTAACCCCGTTTTTCTGAGTCTTTTTTCAGAAAAACGGTTGGTAGGTCAACCGCAACGATTATGACTTGACCCAATTTCTTCGACCGATAGGGAGGAAGAAATTGTAGGTAAGTCAAACGCAATGAGTTCCAGATTTGCACGAGTGAAGCGAGTAAGTAAATATGTGAACGAAACTGTGCTTCCCAATTTATGCGACGTAAGGAGCAAATAAATTGGTGAATGAGACTGCGTTTACATTGTGTTAATTGATATAAGGGGTGAAATAAAATAAATGTTCATAGATATAGCAAAAATAAATATTAAGGCCGGTAAAGGCGGAAACGGAAGCGTTGCATTTAGGCGTGAAAAATACATACCCATGGGCGGACCTGCAGGCGGCGATGGCGGCGATGGGGGTAGCATAATTTTGGTTGCTGATGAGGGTCTTAGGACGCTTATGGATTTTAGATATAAGAGACATTATCAGGCTGAAAGTGGCGAAGATGGAAGAGGTAAAAAGCAATATGGTTCTGCCGGTAAAAATCTTTATTTGAAGGTTCCGGTTGGTACTTTGATAAAAGATGCAGAAACAGAAATTGTTATGGTTGATTTAAAAACTCACGGACAGCAATTTGTAGCAGCAAAAGGTGGATACGGTGGCAAGGGTAATGTTAAATTTAAAAATTCTATAAGACGTACTCCACGATTTGCCGAACCTGGAACTAAGGGTCAAGAAAGAGAAATAGTACTTGAACTTAAACTACTTGCGGATGTTGGTCTTGTTGGATTTCCCAATGTAGGTAAATCTACAATTTTAGCATCTATAACAAGTGCTAAGCCAAAAATAGCTAATTATCATTTTACTACCTTAAAACCTAACCTTGGTGTTGTAAGTATAGGAGAAGGACATAGTTATGTTATGGCAGATATTCCCGGACTTATAGAAGGAGCATCTGAAGGAGCAGGCTTAGGTCTTGATTTCCTACGACATGTTGAGAGAAATAGATTATTACTTCATGTTATTGATGCATCAGGTCAAGAGGGAAGAGACCCAATTGATGATTTTTATAAAATTAATGAAGAACTTAAGCAATATAGTGACAAACTATCTCTGAAAGAGCAAATTATAGTTTTAAATAAAACAGACTTGCCGGAAGCAATGGAGAATGTTGAGAAAATTAAAAAAGCATTTTCGGATAAATACGAAATAATTGAAGTATCTGCTGCAACAGGCAATAACCTTGATTTACTTAAGAAAAGAGCTTATGAAAGATTAACACAAATTGAAGAAGAAATAGAATTTGTAGATGAAAATATTGTTGAAAACTTCTTTGACAGAAAAGAAAGAGATACAATTGTTGTAACCAAGGAAAATGACTATTATTTAGCAGATGGAGATTTCCTTGAAAGACTTGTTGCATCAACCAATTTTGATGACTTTGAATCATTTTCAAACTTTCAGAAGGTTCTTATTGATAAAGGTGTAATACAGAAATTAAGAGATATTGGTGCCCTAGAAGGTGACCTAATCAGTGTTTGCGGAATTGAATTCGATTTCGTAGATTAAAAACCAGCCACGAGGACGGTTCCGCTGGCTGGTCAAACCATCAGCCACGGGGACAGTCCCGCTGGCAGGTTTTATTAAAAGGAGAGTATATGTTAACAGGAAAACAAAGAAGCTTTTTGAAAGCTTTAGCTAATTCAGTTGATTCTATTATGCAAATAGGCAAGGGCGGAATTACAGAAAATGTATTAAATCAAATTGATGATGCATTAGAAGCAAGAGAATTAATTAAAATAAGTATATTAAACAACAGCATGTTGGAAGCTAAGGAAACTGCAAATGAAATAGCAGAGTCTGTAGGAGCTGAATACGTACAAAGTATTGGCAACAAGTTTGTTTTATATAGAGAATCAAAACAAAAATTACTAAACATACCAAAGTGAAATTAAAGGACCGCCCAAGAGGGGGTCCTTTTGACAACCATCAGCAGCCACGGACCTGCCAGCGGAACCGTCCCCGTGGTAGGTTTTAGCCGCCTAGGGTTACATCTTGCATGTTATACCATTTCATAGCTTGGTGAAATTGCTCGGGCTTGAAATCTGGCCACATATCATCAATAGTATATATATCCGAATAAACTGATTGAATAGGTAGAAAACCGGACAGTCTTTTTCTTCCGCCCCATCTTAGTATCAAATCAATTCTTGAAATATCTTTGGAATGAAGTCCATCCATTATATTTTTCCTTGAACTTGTTCTGTTTAAATTGGACATATCCCAATCCCAGCCGTAATTAACCAAAAAATTAACTTTAGTGCCACCTTTGCCTACATTTGTTCTTTTTGTATATTTCATTAAATCTTTTGGGAACATGGTCGACTTGTAATTGCCTATTATCAGTAGAGAAACATTCTCTTTAGCTATTAAATTAACTGCATCAACACAGGACTTTTGAAATGCTTCTATTTGATCTTTAGGTCTTTTGCAATTATCAGTTGTAAATCCATAATAGGTTATTTCGTTTATTCCATATTCTTGAGCTAACTTTAGTGCTTGAAGGCCTGGCTCAAGTCCAAATTCATAGCCCTCTTTTTTTAAAAATCCTTTATCTTGAGCCCATCTTCTGTTGCCGTCAGGTATAAGTCCTATATGTTTAGGTATTCTCATAGAAATCCCCTTTCTTTCAATTTAATGGTATTATTTACAAATAGCTGATGAAATATACTTTGCTTTAGCTTTTTAGCGGTATTTATATTACTTAAATCAAAGATAATAGGCGGAAACTTCACTATTTTATATTTATTTCTTAATTTTAGTCATAATTTCATATATATGGGCAATAATATATATAAAACGTAAGGGGAGATTATAATGAACGAACTTGAGAAAATCAAAAATATGTACGACAATGGATTTCGTTGTATAAGGTATGACGATACCAAGGATGGAGATATGTGCATATATTTTAAGAACTTTGACAATGAAGATTCACAAGCAGTAAAGGTGAAAGATTTTGAGCAAAAAATGCAAATAAAGAACTTTATTAATCACAATACTATGAGGTAGTAGGGAACTTAAATCAAATGAGTTCCCTATTTATATGTCGATTTTTTTCTTGTAAATTCAAGGTTTCTAATATATAATAACTTATAATATTAATGCTTCAGGAGGAAATAATGATTACTGCAGATAGAATTTTTAAGGAAATGTGTAAAGACATACTGACAAACGGAGTATGGGACACAGATTACGATGTGAGACCTAGATGGGAGGATAACACTCCTGCTCACACAATCAAGAAGTTTGGTATAGTTAACAGATATGATTTACAGGAAAGTTTCCCTATATTAACTTTAAGAAAAACAAATTTTAAAGCTGCTGTTGACGAATTATTATGGATATGGCAGAAGAAATCAAACAATGTGAATGATTTAAATAGCCGCATTTGGGATTCTTGGGCAGATGAAACAGGCTCCATAGGCAAGGCTTATGGCTATCAGCTTGGAATAAAACATAAGTACAAGGAAGGGGAATTTGATCAGGTAGATAGAGTGATATTTGATTTAAACAATAATCCTGCAAGCAGAAGAATAATGACTAATATTTATAATTATCAGGATTTGCACGAAATGCATCTTTATCCCTGCGCATATAGTATGACATTCAATGTTTCAGGTAACAAGTTAAATGCAATACTAAATCAGCGCTCCCAGGACGTATTAGCAGCAAATAACTGGAATGTGGTGCAATATTCAATACTCTTACATATGATGGCTCAAATCAGCGGATTAGTGGCTGGGGAGTTAGTTCATGTAATTGCAGATGCTCATATTTATGACAGACATGTTCCAATAATAGAAAAGCTTATAGAGATGGAGGAGCATGAATCTCCAACATTAATAATGGACAATGATATTGATGATTTTTATAAATTTACAGTGGACAGCTTTAAATTAAATGATTATAAATTTAATCCTTTTAAAGTAAAGGTTCCAATAGCGGTATAAAGGAGTAAGTATGAAACTAATAGTAGCAGTAGCAAAGAATTGGGCTATAGGGTATAAAGGCGATTTATTGTTTGATCTACCTGATGATATGACATTTTTCAAGGAAACAACAATTGACAAGGTTGTAGTAATGGGTAGAAAAACATTGTTATCATTCCCCAATGGAAAGCCCTTAAAAAACAGAGTAAATATAATATTAACAAGAGACAAAAA
>DATESJ010000105.1:0-4177 GCA_035270885.1 Sedimentibacter sp.
GATGTAAGCAAGCTTAACTACCCCATCAATATTTCTGCTGGTGATTCTTTGAACTTTGAAAGTAAATTTAATTTTGAACCTGAGAATGAGAAAAAATATAATGTTTATGACATACAAAAAAGAATTTCACTGATAGATTCAAAAGGAAATAATGAAACAAAGAGAATATTGAATTTAGATTATTATCCAGGGGATTTGTTCCGGACAGAAAGAGGTATCATTCAATATCTTAAGGAAATTGGGGTGAGATGATGGAAGCCGGTTACAAAAAAATATTCTGGGGATTTTTAATAACCATTTTTAATATAAACTTAGGACCTATAAACATTTTACCTGACTTTATAGGATATTATATAATGGGATTTGGAATATCTAAAATTTATGAAGAATACCAGGATCAAAATTTAAAATCAGCAAACACATTAGCAAATATTCTTATGAGCTATTCATTAATTATTGGTATCGTAGAATATTCAATTATAAATAATATTATTGGCGGCGGATTATATGAACATCCCGCTTACATAATTATAAATTTCATACTGACTACATTAGTAAATGCAGTTATTTTAGTTATGACATTTAAAATTATTTCCGGCACAATTGATTTATATTTGAATAGAGAAATGAATGATGAAGTTGTTGCGTTGATTGATAAACAAAGAAGATATACGATTCTTTCAATAATAGGTCTTTTACTTACTACCATTGTACCTAATATTTCAAATGAATATTTCATTCTTGCAATGGCGGTTTATATAATAACTATCTATCTGTATTTTGCAGTAATTGTAAGCAATATTAGAAAAACTGTTACTTGGGACAGTGGGGACGTATCATAAGTGTCCCACTTTGTTAAAGGAGAGGGCTCGCACATAACATAAAATTGCCAATAACAATACTCTGTTTGGCAAAACTCAGGAGGATTTTGTTGAAATATAAATGTTTAATATTAGACCATGATGATACTGTTGTTAAAAGTACACCTGATATCCATTATCCTTCTTTTGTGGAGGCGTTAAAAACATTAAGGCCAAATATGGACACTTTAAGCCTTAAAGAATTTGTTTCATTTTGTTTTGAACCGGGATTTTCTGCACTATGCAAAGATATAATGAAATTTACCGAGGATGAGCAGGAATATCAATATAAAATATGGAAGAATTATGTTAATGAAAATTCTCCTGATTTTTATCCAGGTTTTCGCGAATTAGTAAATGAATATAAAAATTTAGGTGGCATAGTATGTGTTGTATCTCATTCGGAAAGTGAACAAATAACAAGGGACTATGATTTGCATTGCAGTTTCCGTCCAGATTTAATCTTTGGCTGGGAGCTAAAAGAACACCAGAGAAAACCAAATCCTTTTCCAATAATTGAAATTATGAAAAGATTTAAATTAGATAATACAGAAATGTTGGTTTTGGATGATTCAAAGCCGGGACTTGATATGGCAAGAACCTGTAATGTAGATTTTGCTGCAGCAGGGTGGTCTCATGAGGTTTCTGAAATAGAAAACTATATGAGAATCAACTCAGATTACTATTTCTCAACAGTGGATGAGTTTAGAAAATTCTTGTGGGACTAGTAGAAAGTCTAATTATGTCATCCTGAACGGTAGGTCATTCGCAACAAATTCCCAATTTGTGCGACGCAAGGAGTAAATGAATTACCCTTGGTTCAGAATGATAACCTTTAAAAAGGGGGGATACTTGAAATGAAGGAATTTTTTGTAGGCTTACTAAAGTATATAAAAATATTGTTGATAGTATTGATTGTCATAAGTGTTATATTAGTTATAATCTCAAATGTTTATGAATTTGTGTTATCAGTTGTATTTTACTATGGTGCTATGATTTCATTTGTTATTGCTTTTTTATCAATATCGGGAAACATGAAAGGCACAGCTAATCCGCATTTTATTCACGTGCAAAGTTCGACCTCCCGTTCTATTTATGACAGTGCTAAGGAAAATATGAGGTTGAGAGACAGTAGCTTTGGTTTCATGATTTTTATGACGATAATAGGAGCATTGTTAATGATAATCAGCAATATTTTAGCAAGGTTAAATTTTTAGTCGGATATTAGTAAGATGAATTGGTGGACATTGTAAGATATTGTATTGAAAATATTAAATAGTGGGACTGCTAAAAAAAATAATACAAGAATAAGATGTAAAATATATAAGTGAGGATAATATGGACAAAAAATATACAGATATAAATTCAAAATTCTTTGATAAATGGATTGAAGAAGGCTGGGAATGGGGACAGCCCATCAGCCATGAGGTTTTTGAAAAAGCAAAAAATGGTGATTGGTTTGTTGTTTTAACACCTACCAAGGCGGTGCCAAAGGAATGGTTTTGTGAAATGAAGAATGCACAAATTTTAGGTCTTGCTTCCGGTGGTGGACAGCAGATGCCTATTTTTACTGCATTAGGTGCTAATTGTACAGTGTTGGATTATTCAGAAAAACAATTGTTAAGCGAAATAGAGGTTGCTAAAAGAGAAAATTATGAAATAAAAACTGTTAGAGCAGATATGACAAAGACATTGCCTTTTGAGGATGAATCTTTTGATTTGATATTTCATCCGGTATCTAATTGTTATATTGAAGATGTTTTGCCGGTTTGGAAAGAATGCTATCGTGTACTGAAAAAAGGCGGAATATTATTGGCAGGATTAGATAACGGCATTAATTTCATTTTTGAAGATGATGAAACTACTGCAGTACGCAAATTGCCATTTAATCCATTAAAAGATGAACAACTTTATGAATTTTCAATAAAAAATGATTGGGGAATTCAGTTTTCTCATTCTATTGATGAACAAATCGGAGGGCAATTGAAAGCAGGTTTTATACTTACGGATGTTTACGAAGATATAAATGGTTTGGGAAGACTTCATGAATTGAATGTACCTACTTTTTACGCAACAAGAGCAATAAAAGGATAAGATTAAAAATCAGGAGGCTAATATGTCGGACGAAAAACTGTTACTTTCAAACTTAAATACAATTGAAGCAGAAATAATCATAGCGAAGTTAAAATCATATGGTATACCAGTATTAAAAAAATCAAAAGGTACTGGTGAAATCATGGAAATATACACAGGTGTAAATTTATATGGAATAGATATCTATGTTCCTTCAGACATGATTGAATTAGCAGAAGAACTTCTAAAACCAGAAGACGAAATTGAGTAAATTAGCGATACGGGTATAATACATGTTTATAAGCGAGATAAAGCATTAGACAATGAGAAAGGACAGAAATAAAATGGGCAAATCAGGTTTTTTGATACTCTTAATAGTAGTTCTCAGTATATTGCAAACATACCTTGCAAAAAAAAGAAGCAAATGGGTAGGTCTAATACTTCCCCTAATAACCTTTGTGTTTTCCTTGTTTTTGCTAATCATTTCTCCAAATTTCGTATCATCTAAATTAATTATATTTATTATTTTTATATTAGTTAATATTCCAACAGCAATATATTTAATTATATTTTTTATTTATCGAGATAAATAGTAAACTTATTCAGGTAAAGCTGAGTATGGGGATTAGGGAGAATAATAGAACTTATTAGGGAGACAAAAATGGAAAAGGGATATATTCACATATATACAGGAAACGGAAAAGGAAAAACAACTGCTGCTTTTGGACTTGCCATAAGGGCAGCATTGTCCGGCAAAATGGTTTTTATAGGGCAATTTGTTAAGGATATGAAGTATAATGAAACAAAGATAGAAAATCATTTAGATAATATTGAAATAAAGCAACTTGGAAGAGGATGCTTCATATATGAGAATCCTGAAGATATAGATAAAGAAGTAGCCAAAAAAGGTTTAGATGAATGTAGTAGCTTGTTATCAAGCGGAGAATATGACTTAATAATCCTTGATGAAATCAATATCGCACTATATTATAAGCTGTTTGAATTGTCTGATGTAGTTAGTTCATTGAAAAATAAGGCTGAAAATACAGAAGTCGTCTTAACAGGCAGATATGCTCCTGAAGAGTTGATTGAAATGGCAGACCTAGTAACTGAAATGGTTGAAGTTAAGCATTATTACAGTCAAGGAGTACTGTCAAGAAACGGCATAGATTGTTGAGGATATAAATGAAAAAATTTACTACTTTAGTATTTGATTTGGATGGCACATTGTTGAACACTATTGG
>DATESJ010000106.1:0-2696 GCA_035270885.1 Sedimentibacter sp.
AATTCTAAGCATCTTCTTCCACCCCCAAATAGGCTTCTATAACTCTTTGGTTATTTTTAACTTCGTTAGCAGTACCTTGTGCTATAAGCTGTCCAAAATCCAAAACATAGATTTTTTCTGAAATTTCCATTACTAAGTCCATATGATGCTCAATCATGAAAATAGTAAGTTTAAATTCGTCTCTTATTGTATGAATGAATGAAGATAGCTCCATTGTCTCTGAAGGGTTCATACCTGCAGCGGGCTCATCTAATAGTAAAATCTTTGCATCAGTTGCAAGAGCTCTTGCTATTTCTAATTTTCTTTGCTCACCGTAGGGCAGAGAATGTGCGATTTCATTTTTTAATCTGAGTAATCCTAATTTATCCAAAAGCATTTCCGACTTTTCACGCATTTGCCTTTCTTCTTTATTAGCCCAAGGTAATCTTAGCGTGCAGGATAAAAAGTCGCTATTTAATCTTAAATGATTTGCAATTAATATATTATCAAGCACTGTTAAGTTTTTAAATAATCTGATATTTTGAAATGTTCTTGCAATACCTTTTTTAGTTATTTTATCAGGTGTAAGGCCAGTTATATTCTCGCCTTTATAGACTACATTTCCCTTAGTTGGGGAATATACGCCTGTGATTACATTGAAGGCAGTGGTTTTTCCGGCACCGTTAGGCCCGATCAATGCTTCTATTTTTCCTTCCTCAACTTCAATATTTAGATTGTTTACAGCGGTAACTCCACCAAACTGCATAGTTACATTATTAATTTTTAAAATACTCATTGTGCACTACCTCCTTGGCCGGTCTTTTTTTTGAACTTTCTTTTATTAAACCAGTTAGAAATCATCTTCCAGGACAATTCTTTCTGACCTAAGAGACCGTTTCTGAAGAAGAGCACCAATAACATCAATAGAACTGAGAATATTACCATTCTGAATCCAGGACGGAATATTGGAATATTAACTCCAAACAAGGTAAGCGGACTATCAAAAAATCTTAATACTTCTAAACCTGCAGTAACTACGAAAGATGCTATAACAGTACCCGAAATGCTTCCCATTCCTCCTAAAACGATTATTAAAAGGAAGTTGTAGGTAACGGTAAAATAAAATTGTTTAGGATCTACCGTAGCTAATAATGTTGCTAATAAACCTCCGCCTATACCGGCAAAAAATGCACCGATGGAAAATGACATAACTTTATGTTTAAACAAATTAATTCCCATAGCTTCAGCAGCTGTTTCATCCTCTCTTATAGCTTTAAAGGCTCTGCCATAGCTGGAGTTTATTAATAGTGATATTAATATAACCGAAAGAATTGCTACACCGAAGAAAACCCACATGGTAGGCATTGCTGGTATTCTATTAATTCCTAATGCACCATTTGTAATAGTTTTTGCATTTGTAAAAACTATACGAATTATTTCTGAAAAACCTAAAGTTGCTATGGCTAAATAATCACTTTTTAACCTAAGAACCGGCATACCTATTAAAATCGCAACCAAGGCTGCTAACAGTCCACCCAATATTAGTGCAATTACAAATGGAAGTTCTATTTGAGCTAAAACAGGATTCTGTGGAATAATGTAAAATATTTTAGCTCTTTCAGCCAAGGGTACTGTAAATATGGCAACCGTATAAGCTCCAATTGCCATAAATCCTGCCTGTCCTAAAGAGAATAAGCCCGTAAAACCATTAACTAAGTTCATTGAAACACTTACAATCGTATAAATGGCTGATAAATTTAAGACACGCCTTATATAGTTATCACCTATAATATCTGTGTCCAAAAGTACTATTATAGCTACAAAGACAAGAATCAACAATATATTTAAATATAGTTTATTTTTTTTATTATCAAGTTTATTCATCATACCTTATCCGTCACCTTCTCTCCCAGTAGTCCTGTAGGTTTAACCAGCAATACAACAATTAGTATTATAAATGCTATGGCGTCTCTATATCCTGTAAGTGACGGCAAAAATGAAACAAGCATAATTTCAGCCATTCCAAGTATAAATCCTCCAAGAACTGCACCTGTGGTATTGCCTATTCCTCCTAAGACAGCTGCTATAAAACATTTAAGTCCTGGCATAACACCCATGAGAGGTATTACAGAAGGATATTTTGAGCCCCACAGTATTGCTCCTATTGCAGCAAGGGATGAGCCTATAATAAAAGTTGTTGATATTACTCTGTTTATATTTATTCCCATTAATTTAGCTGTTTCAAAATCCTTTGAAACGGCTCTCATTGCCATTCCGATTTTTGTTTTGTTAGTAATGAATAGTACAACATTTAAAAGTAAAATGGTTACAAAGGGTGTAATAATTGTAGCGACTGACAATGAAATATCTCCTATATTCACTGCCTTTGTTAATATAGGTATGTCCGGAAATCCCTTGGGAACACCTGTGAATAAATAAGTTGCTAAGTTTTCTAAAAGAAAAGATGCTCCTATGGCTGAAATCATAATGGACATACGTGGAGCATTTCTTAATGGTCTATAGGCTACCTTTTCAAGTAGTACTCCAAGTGCAACTGATGCTATTATTACAACTACCATGGCAACATACCAAGGTAATTTAAAATTAATAATACTGAATACCATGAAATATGCCGCCATCATGAAAATATCCCCATGAGCAAAATTAATAAGTCTTAATATTCCATAAACCATTGTGTATCCTATTGCCAAAAGGGC
>DATESJ010000107.1:0-2531 GCA_035270885.1 Sedimentibacter sp.
TGACTCAATGAAGCCAAACTTTGTCGGACTCAAATCCGCATATGATTACCGTGCTTTTGGCGAACAAGTGGACTTAACAATATTGTTTAACGACAAAGTCACAGAAACCTTCACTGGCAAAGAACTCGACGACGAAACGGAGCTGAGCAATCACGGCGCAAGAATGCTAGACCCGATGCTTGGTCTTTGGATCGCTGTGGATCCAGAAAGATTTTTCTCAAGCCCTTATCTGTATATGGGTAATGGATATAATCCGATAAGATTTGTTGATCTAAAAGGTGAAAAACCTGGAGATAAGTTTGATACTCCTGATGAAGCAGCAAAGGATTGGGCTGGCTATGTTAATGATGATTCAAAAATAATGAATCGTGAAGCTGCAACTTATATCTTTGAAACAGATGATGCCAAATACCAAACATTACATGCTCCATTATGGGCTGAAGCAGATGGGTTTAAAATTTATGATTTAAATAATAATCTAAGACAAAATCCTGTTGAAGGAATTAAAAGAATTGTTGGTATTGCACATACTCATGGAGCAGAAGATCCTAATTATAAGAGTGAAATTTTTTCTGGTTCGGAAATTGATGGAAAATTTGGCGACACTGATTTGTCAAGAATATTAGGTGTACCTCTATATTTAGGAACACCTTTTGATAAATTCATGAAGTTTGATCCAGCTAATAATAAAACAACAAGTGAACCATTGTATGATGACTTACCAGAAAATCCGTAGTATAATATTTTTCTTATTGATTTTAATTTCTATGTCTTTTGCGACGAAAAGTTACGCAATACATTTTGATTCATTAAATGTTATTTTTCTAAATCATACAAAAAATGATTCAATTATATTTAAATACTCATATAATGATTTAGATGATATTCTTAAAATTGAAATAGATGCTGTCAAAAAAATTATTCTAAAGGATAATGATCTAAGAAGAATAAAAAAGTTGAAAATAAAAAGTGTAGAACTTTATGAGTTTTCTTTAGAAAATAAAAAATATGAACTTGTATTAAATACTGATAGTTCAAATATAATTATTATTTCAATGTTTCAGCAAAATGATTATTCACTTAAAATTGTTAATAGACGTGAATATTTTAGGGAGAAAAGAAATGAAAAATATTGCACAATAAAAAAACTTGATGCAAGTATTTTTATTGGTTTAGCAATAGAACCAATTTTAATTAAAGCTGATTTTATAAGTGGGTCTATTAAAGAACTAACAGTTAATTCATTCAAAAAAACAACTCTTTTTGCAGAGAAAGAACTTTCTAAATTTATCTCTTATAATATTTGTGGTTTTGAAGTTGATAAAGTTAGTGATTATTTTGGTCGAAAATATTATAAAGTATTCTATATTGAGAATGGGGAAAGAAGCTTTTCAATTGATTTATATCAAAATGGAAATGTAGCATTGATGCATAAAGGTGAAATGCTTGCCCCACCACCAATTAACACTCCTTACCCAATAAAAAACAAATAATTTGTAATCACTTTTTTTATGAAGAGTCAAGTATTGTTGCCCCGTCCGTAGTCCTTTTTGGAAAGCACCTCTTCTCAAGCATCATCTTTGGTGCTGATATTTTCTAAAAAAAAGGTTTTTCATTGGGTAAAGTCAAAAAAGTAGCGACAAAAAGAATCTTATCTGACCCAGCCAAGTTTTTTTCATGCCGAATCAAGCGTCATTTGTTTGGAAAACAAATAGCGCAGATTCAAGTGAAAAAAAACACAATACATATAACAAATACTATTAAAATAGCAGACGAAAATGGTTGTTATTGATGAGCTCGTTTGTGTAGCACACAACTGAGCGAAGAGATAATACCATTTCCGTCAACAATAGTAATTTAGATGCTTTTACTTAGTAAAGCTTGATTCTAATGCAGTAAGAAGTTATTTTAACGAAGTGAATAATCTAGCTTATCAATACCATATCAGTGGGGCAGTAAAGAGTGCTGTAGCTTATGTTTCGGAAGGCTCTGGCTCCAATCAATTAGAAAAAGTCATGGGTTCCATGAGTATCGATGATTCAGGAAACAAAAGAGACATGTCCGCAGGCAATAACTTCCTCTACGACCGTGACGGCAATATGATTGAGGACAAGTCCAAACAAATGACCATCTCCTATGATCATCGTGGTTTACCTGTAGAGTTCAAACGAGAAGTTTTGTCAAATGAAAACGCTGCGGATTCTGTGCGATTAATTTTAAATTATGACGGAGCAGGAAGCCGAATTTCAAAAATTCGAGAACGTAAATCTGCCAGTGAAACGGAGTGGACCGCAGAACTCACCACACACTACACGGGAATCGGTTCCGAGATTCGTGAAGACGCCATCAATAACGCCACAAAGGTAGTGGTCAACTTACCACAGGGATTAGGAAGATATGACATTGAAGAAGCTTCGAATCAATACGCCGGCATAGACCCGGAACAGCTTGCAGGCTACATTCCACCAGCAAAGTTTGAGTGGTACCTTAAAAATCATCTTGGCTCAACGATGCTTGTGTATGGCACGCAA
>DATESJ010000108.1:0-2772 GCA_035270885.1 Sedimentibacter sp.
CCTTTAAGCGGAACAGTATTAGTAAGTGTGACAGAAAGTTACTATGAAAAAGTCAAAAATGGGGAGCATTACGACTATATAAATAAGATAAATGTTATTGAATACACCTATAACAACATTGAAAATGTTGTTTTTAATGAAAGTATAGAAATAAACGATGGCTACGGCAGTGTTCAAATTCCGAATTTTAACCCTCAAAGAACTTATAAGGTTGCTGCAGAATATATGAGTGCAAACGGCCCTATAAGAGAATGGACTCATATAGGAACCTATTCCCGTTTTTATGAAAGACCTTATTATTATTTAGAAAAAGGTGATGATAAGGATAGTTACAGATTAAATGACAATATAAATTTAAATCTTAAATATAGTGAAGAAAATGTCGAAAGTACTGATAAGGATAAACTTATATTCTTAATCATGAAGGATGGGCTTATTGACTATAAAATTACGGACAATACAAGTCTTAACTTTGAATTTAATGAAGAGTATATACCAAATGTTATGATTAACAGTATATATTTTAAAAACGGGTATATGTATCCTGTGGAATTTATAAACTCATTATATTATGATACGACCGAAAGGCAGATACACTTTGATGTAACAACAGACAAGGAAAATTACAGACCCGGCGAAGAAGTAGTATTAAATATTAAAACAAAGGATGAAAACAATAAACCAATTACTGCAGATGTTAATATATCTCTTGTAGATGAGGCGTATTTTGCATTGTTTGAAAAAAGAGTAGATACTTTGAATTCTTTATACAGTAAAGTCAGGAAAACAGGACTGAATGCTTCTTATCTGTCAAATATTGATTTAAGCATGGATAAAGGCAATGGTGCAGAAATGGGCGGTGGAGGAGAAAATTACACTAATTTCAGGGATGAATTCAAAGATACAAATGTATTTACAACTATCACAACCGATAAGAATGGCAATGGAGAATTAAAGTTTAAATTAGCAGATAATTTGACATCCTGGAGAATAACCTATCAAGGAATTTCAGATAAACAGTTTGCAGGAAGCGGCACAAAAAATATAACCGTAAGTCTGCCGTTTTTCGTAGACATAATAATGAGTGATGAATATTTAAAGGATGATAAAATATCTGGCTCCTTAAGAGTATTCGGAACTGAAGCAAAAGAATCTGAAGAAGTACAGTATGAAGTTAAAATTACAAATAAGGAAACAGGTAAAGAGTTAAAATTTGCTCAGACAGGTATAATAGGAGACTATACAAATATTGAATTTGGTAAGCTAAATGAAGGCACCTATGAAATTTCTGTTTATGCTGCTTATAAGGACTTCGAAGACGGTATAAAGGAAGAATTCAATGTGGTTGATTCATTCGTTTATTTTAACAATACCACTTACTATAAACTGTCGGATGATACAGTACTCAGTAAAGTATATTCAAATCCTATAATTACATTGTTTAATGAGAGTAGCTCTGACTTTTATAACAGTTTAGATAATATTTTAGCTAACTATGGTAAGAGAGTTGACCAAACTGTGAGCTCAATGTTGGCAGCCAAATATATCAATAAGTATTTTGGAACCGATTTGCATTATAATGAGGATGATTTAATTAATGAAATTAACAAATATGAAACTGATGAAACATATGGTGGATACAGCCTATTCACATATTCCTCTGCAGATGCGGAAATAACCGCTAAACTTATGAATTTGGTAGACAATGAATTTTTAAGATTAAAGTCCAAAACATACTTTAAAAATTTATTGACCCATCCTGACTACAGTTTAAAAATACCTGCCGCTCTTTGGGGTTTAAGCAGCTACAAGGAGCCGGTATTGTTAACAATTTATGATTTATTAGAAAACAATGAATTGGAAGTAAGGGATAAAATTTACCTGTCCCTTGCTTTAGCCGAATTAGGAGACTTTAATACGGCTAAAAAATATTACAAAGAATTCTCAAACAGCTTTAAAGAATCAGGAGATTATTTGTATTTTGAAAGTGGTGCAGATGAAAATTATAAGTATTCTGAAAACTATGAATTATCAGCACTGTTATCCATTTTAGGATGCAAGCTTCAAGACTATGAAACAAGCGACAAATTATTTAAATATGTATATAATAATCCTTCTAAGTTCACTCTTTCAAATTTCGAGCAACTCATATATATTATGGACAGAAATATTATGAACTTAGACGAAATCAAAGACTTGTTTGGTGAAGTAACTGTTACATCAGAAGGCAAAGATAAAACTTACAAATTAAAATTATTTGACAGAGAAAATTTCTCAGTCCCAAAGGATAAAATTCAAGATATTAAGTTTAAAAATATTAATGGCAGTATAGCCTGCAAGGTTGAAGCACTTGGAAACAAAGATGATTTAGAAAAGAATAAAACCGATGACTTTTCTATCAATATAACTTATAACCTTAAAGATTCTACAGAAAGTCAAATGTCATACAATCATTCCGACTTAGTTAAAGTGACCATTATGCCGACCTTTAGCAACAATGTAATAGCAGGCAATTACGAAATAACATATGTGGTTCCTGCAGGTTTCAGGTTTATTGAGCTTGATAGAAAGTGGCCGTTTTGGGTTGAAGAAAACGGTCAAAAGCTAAGGTTTTTCTTCCATTATGACAGGCAAAACTTTGCTGCAATTCCTATTACATTTTACATTCAAGCTGCACAAAAGGGAGAGTATACGGTGGATTATGTGGTTATAAAAGAAAACTTAGAAACTAAATTAAACTACCTTGACAAAGCAACCTTATCAGTAAAATAA
>DATESJ010000109.1:0-5209 GCA_035270885.1 Sedimentibacter sp.
TGATTCAGCATAGGGATAGCGCAGACATCATATCTGATGGCATTGCTATGGGTGCAATTCAGGTTCCAAGCAATGGAAATCCCATAATCATGATGGCAGATAGACAGACCACTGGTGGCTATACGAAAATTGGCAATGTGATAACCGTTGATTTGCCTAAAATAGCACAAGCAAAGCCCGGTGATAAAATTGTATTTGAAAGAGTAAGCGTAATAGAAGCTCAGAAATTATATAAACAATTGGAAGAAAAATTTGTTTCATTAAAATCGTCAATATTTAATAAAAATAATTTCCAAACAAAAAACTACAATCTAAAAATTAATGATAAAACTTATAGTGTAAAAGTTGAAAAAGTAAGGTGATATATTTTATATAAATTAGGTGTAGTGGTAAGGTTTACATAATTTATATTATGTAAACCTATAATATAAGAGCTCGAGTGAAGTAATTTTCAATATTTAAGGTATATTAGAAGAAATAAGTTTACATAATTAATATTATGTAAACCAATTATAAAGGAGATTTAATAATTGAAAAGCACATGCATGAGAAATTTCAAGAAGGTAAGCTACTTAAATGAATTTGATGAAATAGAAGAAATTATTCAATATAACTTATGCAACAGAGGACTTGATAAAGTAAAATTACATGGACAGATGGAGAACTGTGTGAATTCCTTAAACTTAAGCAACACTATAGTAATTGTAACCGGTTTTCCGGTAAAATCAGCTGAAGTAGGTGAAACGGACGGACCTCCTGGAGCATTATCATTAGCATATGCTCTACAAAAATTAAACAAGAAAACAATAATTGTAACTGACAAATATTCGGAGGCTTTAATTGAAGCCGGTGTAAAAGTTTTACAATTAAAAACAGAAATATATATTATTAATGAAGATAAAATAGATGAACAATCAGATGAAATAATCAATAAGTATAAACCTGACCATATTATTGCAATTGAGCGACCAGGTAGGAGTATAGATAACAAATGCTATTCCATGTATGGAGAGGATATTACATGTTATTGTCCCAATACAGATATTCTTTTTATTAAAGCAAAAGAAAATAACATAGCTACATCTGCAGTTGGAGATGGAGGTAATGAGTTGGGTATGGCAAAAATAAAGGATATTGTAAAGAAAAATGTTAATAAGGGTAGCATTATTTGCGCTCAGTTTGAAACAGATAATCTTATTGTAGCAGGAGTGTCTAATTGGGGAGCCTTTGGTATATGTTCTGGATTATCAATATTAAATGGCAAAACTCTTATGTTTGATGAAGATAAGTATGAGGAAATGATGAAGGAAATTGTAAAAGCAGGTGCTGTGGATGGGTGTAGTAAAAAAAGAGAAATATCTGTTGACGGAATTTCTTACGAAGAAAATCTCATAGTATTTAATAAATTAAAAGTTTTATCAGAAAAAGAAAAAAGCACCAACTATGCATAAAGGAGTGATAGAAATTAGTAATTACAGTGATTTAACTCCAAGGGAAGCAAGAAAATTAATAAGAGAAGAAGTAATTACATTTCCTACTGCAGGTATGTGTAATGGTTATGCCCAGGCTAATTTGGTTATACTTCCGCATAAACATGCAGAGGACTTTAAATTATTCGCCAAGTGCAATCCAAAACCTTGCCCAATACTTGAGATTACAGAGCCGGGATGCTTCAAAACAAAAATAACTGCTGAAAATGCAAATATTATAAGTGACATTCCAAAATATTTTATTTATAAGAATGGAAGCAAAGTAGATGAATGCAATAATGCTGAGAAATACTGGCGGGATGATTTTGTTTGTTTTCTCATAGGGTGTAGTTTTTCTTTTGAAGAAGCATTGATGAAGGAAGGTATAGATGTAAGACATATTACTATGGGCTGCAATGTTCCTATGTATAAAACAAATATTCAATGCAAGCCTGCTGGTATTTTTAATGGGCCGTATGTTGTTAGTATGAGGCCTATGAAGGATGAAGATGTTCAAAAAGCATACAATATTACAGGAAAATTTCCACATGTTCATGGTTCCCCAATTCATTATGGTAGTCCAGAAAAAATTGGGATCAAAGATATTAATAAACCTGATTATGGCGATGCTGTAGAAATAAAGGATGGAGAAATACCTGTATTTTGGGCTTGTGGTGTAACTCCTCAGGCTGCTATAGAAATTGCAAAGCCTGAAATTGTTATAACACATGCGCCAGGCCATATGTTTATAACTGATATACTCAATGATGAGTTGGAAGAGAGATTATTCGTATAAACATACAATAAAATTTATTTACATATTTTATTAGAACAAAAGGTATGGACAAAAATATTAAAATTCGTTATAATAAAAATTAGGTAATCAACTAAAATAAATATACATAATATTATAATTAAATTAGGAGGGTTTTATAAATGAATAAACCAGTAATGTCAGCACATTTTGAATCAAGAGTGCCTTCAGATGTAAGATTGGCACAAATGAAGTATGCAGAACGTAAAGTTAAGCCTGAAGCAGTTATCAATGTAGGTATAGGTAATGTTTCACTACCTACAAATCCAGCTATGCAAAAAAGATTATTTAACTTAGATGCACCTGAAAGTCCATTTAATAAAGGCGTAATCAGATATACTGCAACTGGCGGATTTGATGAAACACAAGAAGCATTTAAAAACATTTTAAAATGCGAAGGATTTGACACAAGCAAATTACATGTAACAGTTACAGATGGTGGTTCTACTGGAATGGAATTGTTAATAATGGGGGTTTGTGGTCCTGCAGGAACAGATGAAAAACCATTAATGATGATTGACCCAGCATATACTAATTATATTTCTTTTGCTGAAAGAGTAGGACGTAAAACTGCTACAGTAAAAAGACATTTAAATGAAGATGGAAAGTTCAGCCTTCCTGAAATTGACAAAATAGAAGAAATAATAAAAGCTAATAACCCTGGAGCACTTCTTGTTATTCCATACGATAACCCTACAGGTCAGCTTTATGACAAAGAAACTCTTATGTCACTTGCAAAGCTATGCGTAAAATATAACATGTGGATGGTAAGTGATGAAGCTTATCGTGAATTATATTATGTTGAAGGAAGCGAATTAGTAAGTATTTGGGGAATTACAGATAAGGATGTAGCTGGTATTGAAGGAAGAAGAATAAGCATTGAAACTGCATCAAAGGTTTGGAATGCATGTGGTTTAAGAATAGGTGCAGTAATAACTGACAGTCCTGAATTCAGTAACCGTTGTGCAGCAGAATATACTGCAAACTTATGTGCAAATGCAATTGGACAGTATATATTTGGAGCATTAGCTCATGAATCAAAAGAACAAATTGCAGACTGGAGCAAAAACCTTCGTGATTACTACGGTACTTTAATTAAAAAGGTATCATCAGAATTAAAGAATTTAGAGCCAGGCTTAATTATCTCAAGCCCAGATGCATCAATTTATACAGTAATTGACGTTAGAAATGTTGTAAAACCAGGATTTGATGCAATTGAATTCTGCTTGTACTGTGCTGGAGAAGGCGCTGTAGACCTAAACGGTGTTCAAACAACTTTATTGGTTGCACCTATGAAGGGATTCTATGATATAGCAAAAGGCGAAAGCAATCCTGGAAGCACTCAATTCCGCATTTCATATGTAGAAACTCCTGAAAATATGGTTAAAGTTCCTGAATTGTTTGTAAAACTTCTAAAACAATACGAAGCAAACAGATAAGAAGTTATGTCATCCTAAGGGATAACGAAGGATGTAAATATTTATAATCAAAAAAGCTGACTTTCTTAGTCAGCTTTTACTTTTGAAATTATATATGGTGTTTTAGTAGCTTCAATAACAGCCTTTTTTGCCAAGTATGCCAATTCTTCAGTACTGTTTATTAAGTTTGGAATAAATGTAATATCTTCATAAATATCCACGTCTACCTTTTTATCCCTAACAATTAAAGTTTCAAAAATAGTCAATCCTGCAATATATCTTCCCATACCCTTGTCCAAATGATAACCGTCACTTGTAAGCTGGTCACCGACAGCATTAAGATATTTGTTCGTCCTACTATTTTGAATTGCTGTACCACATGGAATTATAATATCGATTTCGGTTTCCTCAATTGCTGATTTATAAGATTCAGTAATGGAACGGTACATGTTAAACTGATTATAGTTGTAATTGGCAAAGCCGTTGTTTCCGCTGTCAGTTGCATAAGCCCAAGTCATATTGAAAGCAAATTTTATATTAGGGTTAGTTGCAGTTGCTTTAACATAATTAATTAAATTATTTAAATATGGCTGATAAGTGCTGTATAATCCGGAATCTTCTGATGATTGCTGAAATGTTATGTAATCCCAATTTTCATCAAGTACTACTTCCTTCATAGTTTTATTCTTTACTTCCGTCATTCCTTCTGATGTCCATTTTTGATATGAGTATGCTTTAAGATTATTTTTGACATTCTCTTCATGTATCTTTAGAGAGCTGCCGCTATAGTATAAGTTTCCAATTACAACATCGACACCTGCGGATTCTGCTATATCATACAGATAGTACAAAGCATCTTGCGAAAATGAATTGCCTATAGAAAGTATTTTGATCGTTTCGGGATATTTTACATGGGGCCCCACCATTATCATTATTGACAATAGTAAGGATATAGTTCTATTTATCATTTTGTCACCACCCACTATAGTATAATACAAATTATTGCAAAATCCAACATAGAGTTTTGGTCTATATTATATAAGCTATAAATTTTTGTAATTGAAATATTTTAGCTTATATTATATAATCTACAAAAATAAGGTTACATAATTTTAAGATGTAAACAAGGAGCTAGCATGAAATTTATCGAAAATAATTCAATTGACCCCCATTACAATTTAGCATTTGAAGAATATATTTTTAAAAATTTAGATGAAGATTTTGTTTTATTGTGGAGAAACGGCCCATCTATTATAGTAGGGAAAAATCAAAATACAGTTGAAGAAATAAACATGGATTATGTTAAGGAAAATAACATAAATGTTGTAAGAAGAGTAACAGGCGGCGGTGCCGTATATCATGATTTGGGGAATTTAAACTTTTCATTTATTACTAAAGCACAAAGCAATTTAATAGATTTTAAAACATACAATATTCCCATAATTAAAGCTTTGGAGAAGTTGGGAGTTAACTGTGAATTATCAGGTAGAAATGATATTATAATAGAT
>DATESJ010000110.1:0-5876 GCA_035270885.1 Sedimentibacter sp.
TTGTTTCTGATGTTCTGAAGTTTAGCAGAAAGCCTGCGTTTATTCCATAGCACAACGCACGTTCAAGTTCTTTTAGTTGGTGCTTTTTTATCATTGGCGAACTACCGTCAAACGAAATTGATTTTGCTTTTGTGCTTTTCAGTTCCACCGAATACATTTTATTGTTTTTAAAAAGAATAATGTCATAAGGAGATTGTAAAGAAAAACGCATTGTTTTTTGGTCTCCGTATCCTGCAGGGGAACTATCGTTCAATCGCAAGAAATAAGTATTTGCGTCAACCGACTTTTTAACATTGTTTTCAAATCTTTTACCCTCATTCATAAATACCCCATTCCAAATAACTCAATAAATTCTTTTCTTGTTCCATGTTTTTCTTCGAAGTCTTTTTGACACGTTTCTTTCAACATGGTATCAATTCTTTTAATGTTGTCACTCCACGTGCAATTCGCACCGTTTGGGTGCAAGGTTGGAACAAGTGGTGCTATATAACCATACTGTTCACATAGTGCTTTTCTTTTTTTACTATTACCAAAGACATGATGCCTTTCCACACCATAGCAGCCGGTTAAAATACAACAATTCATATCTTTTGTAAATATAGACCATAATTTTTTAGCCAAGCCATGCTCCTTTCATTCGCTCAATTTCGGTTGGTGTTAATGTATCAATCCCCAACTCTTTGCAATCGTTAATCGTTCCGTCAATCAAACTTGCCATTTCTTTTGTATCGTATAAATGAGTGGGTTTTATAACATGGTAAACTCGGTATAATTTTCCACTTTCAAAGGCTTCTGTTCGTGACGTTGGTTTTAAATGCAAGTTATCCATTTCTAAATACTCAATGTTATCCAGCATCAAGATTGCATTTACTTCTTCGTCAATTGTTCCGTAAAAACCTAACAAGATATTTTTTGATGCTGTGCTTGTTATATTTCTTTCTTTAGCTATTTTATCACAAAGTAAATGGAAATAAGAGTTTGCATTTAGTGATCGACCTTTTCTGTATTTCTTAACTTCAATATTCAACAACTCGTCTGACTTATGATCAAGTGGCTTTTCCATTTCAAAAACCACCTGATATTTACCATTAAAAAGTTTTGTAATTGATGTTAGAAAACCTTTCGATTTTACAGCCACGCTTCGCACTCCTCTTGATAATCAATCCCTACACTATCCATAAACATTTCAAGTTTATTTTTTCCGTCTTTGTTCAGCCTAATTTTATAAACTAATTCTTCCATTTCTTCTTCGGTATCAAATACAGGAGTTAAACTTTCTATTAAATCGTTTGTTGTTTCTTCTTTTGCATCTGCTACTTCTTTTTCGATTTGTTGCTCTTGTTGAATTTTCAAACGTTCTTCTTTTCTTATTTGTTCGGCTTCTGCTTGTCTTGTCCGTTCTTTTTCTTGCTCTATAATTTCCCTTTTTCTGTTAATATCGTCGTTGATATATTCAATTGCACTCGCTAGATTTCTGTTTATTTTGTAGATATCAAGGGCTTTCTTTTCAACGTCTGACTTCATAGATTTTATTAGTGTGATTTCTGCGAGAACTTTGTCTGCGACTTCTTCAATATCTTTTTTAATATCGTCTAAAAGGCAGCCTTTGTTTTCCCATTTGTCTAAGTAAATGCTGCCAAGAGTAACAACTTCTTTTATCTCGTCAAGCAGCGAGTTATATATTTCTTCAATTGCTTTTTTCTTTTTTTCTTTTCTTGCAGTTTCAAACACTTCGATTTGCAGTCCTATTTCTTCAATTGGCTTGTCAATCAATGCTTGTAGTTCCTTTACCTTACTTTCAAATTCTGCAAGTGGCAAACTATATGCTTTGCCGACTTCAATTTTCTTGTCGTTTAATGCCTTTTTAAACTTCCTTAGTGTTGCAACGTGCTTTTTGGCATCTGCAACTGTGTCCTCGTGAAAAACTGCGTCAATGTAACCATCTGCAATACTTTGCACCTTAATCCTTGTTTCTTCAAAATTACACTCGATTGTTCCTAGTGTTTGTACCACTTTTAATTCGTTCATTTTTTCCTCCGTTTTAAGTTACCTTTTTAATTTTTCCATAACAATTCCGTACTGCTCGATTGAAAGTTCTTCAATCTTCTTTCCACTTAATAATTTCAATGGATCACGCTTCTGTTCCTCAAACATTTTTAACATAACATCAACTTGCTTTTTCGTTAGTTTTTGAACTAATGGTGCTTGTGTGGTTTGTTTTCCCATTAAAAACACTTCTTTGTTTTTATTGCTTGCGTTTATTATAGATAGTCCAGTTATTACTCCATTTGTTACTTCAATATTTTTTACTTGAAAATCGTCATACGTTATTTTTTTACCTTTGTTTTCTTTCATAATAAAGTCACTTGCGTTTATCCAAACAAATGGTGCAGTATATAATTCTCTGCCGATACCCCATACAAAACAAGCACGTTTGAAACTATCTGAAGCAAGACCTTTTTCTTTTTCTGTAAAACTTTCTTTTCCGGTATCTTCTTTTTCAATCCACTGTGATTTTTCTTTATCCCATATCGAAACGATACAGTTTGCATTGTCTCTAGTGTGATGTCTTTGCCAATTCATAGCACCAACTGTCTCATCAAGAATGTTTGCGTCAACCCTTGCGTCTTTGTATAAAAGCAACATACACCCTTTTTCGTTTATCGTTGCAACTCTGCACTCAATTTCTTCTGCTTTTAATATTCTAAACATAAATACCTCCTTTTAGATTACTGTTGTCTTCCTGCTCGCTCTGTTCTTCTGATTTTAATATTTGCATCTTCTTTTTTTATTTCTTCTAATAAACTTTTGCCACTACTACCACTAAACAACTTAAAATGATCTGACAATAAAAAGGATTCCACTTCTTCCATTGTACTTTTAGCTTCATAATTGTTCTTGTTCTTTTCATAAACCTTTCTTGCGTGCCGGTAGTCATAAACTGCTTTAATAATTACTGCGTTTCCTAAGTCTTTCCAGTTTTCTTCCATTTTATTTCTTCTCACTTTCTCGTTTGCAATATTCTTCAATTGCTACTCCGACTAAATACTGTCTGCTTCTGTCTTTTTCTTTTGCGATCTTATCGATATTTTCCACTCGTTCATTTAAAATCTGCATTGTATATTTCCTTTTGTCTGTTCTCACTTTCTCACTCCTTTCTATATTTGCATTATACACCACGATGAAATACATTGTCAATACTTATTTACTAAAGTAATGGTCTTTGTGTTGGAACATTGGCTCTCCAAACTTGTGGTAGTCTTTTGTCTTAAAATGGATAATGCTTTCATCAAGTCTACTCTCTAATTCAAGTTGGATTGCTTCTTTTGTTTCTTCGCTAACATTTATGGTTTCGATCGTTCCACAGTTCACAACTTCGAATTGGTTTTCTTGATAAATAACACCTATTATTGAATTTGGGTAATCGTCACTATACATTCTGTTTAGAATAACATCTGTTACATATTGCTTTCCTAGTAGACCTTGATTGCCTGCTTCTGCCTCCACGCATCGCTCTAACACGTCTAAATCTTCTTTGCTTATGATTGTGAGTGTATAATCTTCTCCTTGATACGCAATCGTGAGCCGATTTTCTTCTGTTTGAGCAACTTCTTCCACTTCTTCGTTAATTTGCTCGTTGAATAATTTATCTGCTCTTATTCGCTCGATTTCAATTGCTTCTACTTTTGAACTTTTAATCGTTAAACTTAGTAATATGATGGATATTAGAAAAATTAGAACTTCGAATATTATTAAAACTTTAAATTTCATTATTAAATCTCCTATTAAATGTTATGAGTTACTTCAACTTCGATATACAAAACATCGTCTCTTGGGTTTGTTGCAACTCCAGTTACTGTATCATCAGAAAAAGGGATCATGTCTGAATATTCAAATTTCTTTCTTTCTCCATGATATAAAACTTTTCCGTTTGTATCTTCGATTTCTATTATCTGCAAAGCACATATCGTTTCTAGCAAATCTTCTAAATACATTTGTTACCTCCTTTTTTATTATAAATAAAATTCTTTTCCGTTTAAAATTCTTTCTTCTTGCAATTCTTTTGTTTCGTTTGGAAGTTGAATAGTCACAAGAGCAATACCTTTTTTAGAAATACGTTTTGAGATAATTCTATTTGGCTCATTTTCTATTAAACTTCTTACTGTTTTCAATTCTACACGCTTAACATTCATCATTTTTTCTAGTTTGTTAATCATTGGTTGTGAGCCTGTTAAAACTAAATCTCCTATTATTGTTGTTTTTTCCATTTCGTCTCTCCTTTTGTGTGGTTGTTTGGTAATTCCATTATAACATATAGCAATACGAATGCAATACAAAAGGAACATAAAAAGCACTAAACTTTACACGGTTTTATTGGTAAAAATAAACAAAAGCACCTACCTTTTACAGTAAGTGCTTTTGAAATGTGTTACGATCCACCTGCAATAACTCCTGACAATATGCCGACAACTGCACCGATAATTATCCAAACCAACTTATCCCACTTCCTGTTCCCTGCTGATGTTAGAAATTCTAGTTGCCCCTGCATTTTATCCATGCTAGTCATAATGTAAGAAAACAACGTTTCAATTTTTGTCTGCCCTTTTGTGAGATTTTTAATTTCGTTTGTTAAGTCGCAAATGTCTTTTTGATTTCGTTCAATCATTTCTTTGAAAGGACAATCGTTCTTATCATTCATGTTTTCCTCTTTCATAGCTTTAATAATGCTCTCGATTTTTTTCCACACTTCAAATCAGGTGTTTTGCTTGGATAATAACTCCCCGGGTTTGTTTCTTGAAATTTTCTGAAAGCACACTCTGTTTGTGGACCAAAGTATCCATCGACTTTTCCTAGATAAAAAGATTTTCTTTGTAACTCCCATTGTAACCACTTAACACCTTCACTTGCTTTAATTCCACGAATGTAATTCTTTTTAAGTGTTATGCTCGGCTCTTTGTATGGGTTTGTTTCTCTTGGAAATTCAGGCGCATCAATTATCCAATAGTATTTAGTTTGGTTTTCTAAATTACTCCACTTGTTTTTGGCTCGGCTTGAAGAATTAGACGCAGGGTCGTTTACATACACTTCTCCGTTCAATAAACCGTAAACTAAAATGTAGTGTCCACCACTTGTCCAAACGCCTTTCCCAACACAACAAATTAGCCATTTGCGTTCTCTCAACGCATTCTGTGCTTTCATTGAATATGATCCACACTTATTACCATAATTATTTGTGGTGTTAATTCGCTCACACCCTATTCCATACAATTCAAGTTGTGGTACAAAATAACCGTAATGTGTACCACCACCCTTATATTTGTAACCGTTTAAAACGCTCCATTTTGACGTTGTTACTGGTGTTACGGACTTATCCTTGAGTGTTGCGATTACCATAGCAGAACAAGTTGTTCCACACCCTGCTCTACCAATCGTAGTGCTTTCTCCTACCGTTGAATAGGAAACGTTCTTCCATCGTTTATCAAACTGTTTATAATTCACTGGTTGTTTCATTTATTCCCCTTTCTTAAACCGATTAAATAATTCGCTTAGTTTATCCCACCCAAACATTGCCAGGAACGATACGATAAAACCTAAGATTAAAAGTGCGATTGCATAAAACCATAAGAATGGTATGCCTTGAATTTGAATGTAGACTACTCCACCTGTTACGGTTAAAATAATCGACAAGATTAAAACAAACAAGTTTGTAGGTATTTTCTTAAAACAAGATACACCCTTTATTACCTCGATTATTACTGTTACTAAAAATGCTAAAATTCCTATTGCTGTGATAAGTTGTGCAAATATTTGTGTCATGTTGTTTCTCCTTTTCTTTATTCTAAATATAAGTTTTTAATTCCTAGTTTCGTTACATA
>DATESJ010000111.1:0-8024 GCA_035270885.1 Sedimentibacter sp.
CAACAACCCCGTCCCCTTGTCACTTCTGTTAAATGGAGGGAAAATGGATAGAAAAATAGTAAGATTAGACATGGATAGAGACTTTGAAGCATTTGAGGAATTGTCGGTCATATCTTTTGGAGAAAATACAAACAGCAAAAAGGAAATGTATGAATGGCTTTTTGAGAAAAACCCGTATAATAAATCAGGTAATATGATGTATTTATTAAAGGAGGGAGATAAGGTTATCGGCTGCGACGGTCTTTTACCAAATGAACTGTATGTTAACGGGAAAGTATTATTAACAGCACATTCTGTTAAATCCATGACCCATCCCGACTACAAAAAACAGGGTATTTTCAAAATGATGACTGAAAATTCCTGTGAGAGGGGAAGACAGGATGGTGTTGATGTGGTAATAGGTCTTGCAAATGACCAATCATATCCTGCATATCAAAGATTTGGTTGGCCAACACTTTTTGAAAAGGAAGTATATGTAAAACCCATTTTAATTAATAATATTTTAAAAAGAAGATTAAAAATTGGAGCTTTAGCTGAGTTTGGTAATTCAATATATGCTGCATTTATGAAAAACAAGCTCAAAAGCAGTATGGATAAAGAAATAAAATTTGAAATACTTAACCAGGTTCCAAATGAAATTCAAAAATGCTGGGACAAATATAAATCGAAATATAATGTAATGTTGGTAAGAGATTACAAATATTTAAATTACAGATACAACCAAAGACCAGATGTTGATTATGTAACCGTTGTTGAGAAGCTAAATAATGAAATTATAGGTTTTGCAATACTTCATAATTCCTTTGCCAATGGCTCTAAAATGACATCCGCTGTTGAATTTTTTACAGATCCAACTAACGAAAGATATATAAAAGCATTAGCTAACGGAATTGCAAAATATTGCTATGACAATAAACTTGAATATGCTGTTGTGGGTACTGGTCTTTTTGGTGAATATAGGAAGGTTCTGTTAAAGAATGGCTTTATGGTAACCAGAAAACCTCCTAAAAACAATATGATGATTGCTCATATTTTATCTGACAGAGTAACTTTAGATGAGATGACAGGTCATGAAAAATGGCATATAACACAGGGAGATGGTGAAACAGAGCTTGATTTATAATGAGTCAGGTGGCTATAATCCCCCCTCGTTTAAACGGTGTGTTGAAATTGCATGTCATCGCGTGTCATCGCGTTGTTTTAAGTTGACACCATAAAAAGCCTGTGATATTATTATTAACAAAATATTGGAAAAATTTATAGGAGGAGATATGGATTTTAAAGAAAAAGTAGCTGAGATTTTTACTTCAATAGAAACAGAGCTATCAATGGATGATGCTCTTCAATTAATAGAGATACCACCCAATAGTGATATGGGAGATTATGCTGTACCTTGTTTTAAATTTGCAAAAAAATATAGAAAATCCCCTGCAGCAATAGCAAATGAAATAGTTGAAAAAATAGGAACAAAAGATGAATTTGAAAAAATTGAAAGCGCAGGTCCTTATGTAAACTTTTTTGTAAATAAAGCACAGTTTGCAGAGAAAGTTCTAAAACAAGCTTTTGAACAAAAAGAAAATTATGGTAGCACTAATGTAGGCGAAAATAGAACTGTAATAGTTGAATTTTCATCTCCAAACATTGCAAAACCATTTCATATCGGTCATATTCGCTCAACGCTAATAGGAAATGCAATAAATAATATATACAAATATATGGGTTATCATACCATAGCAATAAACCATTTGGGTGATTACGGAACACAGTTTGGAATGCTTATATCTGCATACAAAAAATGGGGAACTCCTGAAATTGTAGCAGCTATTGAAAAAAATCCTATAGCTGAGTTATTGAAACTATATGTAAGGTATAATCAGGAAATTGAAACTCACCCTGAATATCAGGATGAAGCAAGATATTGGTTTAAAGAATTAGAAAATCGTAATGAAGAAGCATTAAAATTGTGGGCGTGGTTTAGAGAAGTTAGCTTAAAAGAATTTAACCGCGTATATGATATGTTTGGTATTAAATTTGATTCATTAGCAGGTGAAAGCTTTTATTCAGATAAAATGCCTGCAATAATAGATGAATTAGAAGATAAGTGCCTACTTAAGGATTCAGAAGGAGCGAAAATAGTTGAGCTTTCAGAATACGGTCTTACTGATGCACTTATTCAAAAAACTGATGGCTCCACATTATATGTAACCAGGGATGTGGCTGCTGCAAAATATAGAAAAGATACATATGATTTTTATAAAAACATTTATGTTGTTGGAGCACCTCAAAAGCTACATTTTGACCAGTGGAGAAAAATCATAGATTTGATGGGCTATGATTGGGCTTATGACTGTGTACATGTAATGTTTGGAACTGTAAGCTTAGAAGACGGAACTTTAGCCACTCGAAAAGGAAGAGTAGTTTTCTTAGAAGATGTTTTGAATAAAGCAATTGAGAAAACAACTGAAATTATTAATGAAAGAAATCCAAATTTAGAAGACAGGGAAAAAGTTGCTAAACAGGTTGGAATAGGAGCTGTAATATTCCAGGAACTATTTAACAACAGAATCAAAGATTATGTATTCTCATGGGATAAAACATTAAGCTTTGAAGGTGAAACAGGTCCTTATGTTCAATATTCATATGCAAGAACTTGTAGTCTTCTTAGAAAAGCAGCAGATATTGAAATAAATGAAGATGTAGATTATTCTGTTTTAACAGACAATGAAGCATTTAATGTAATTAAAAGATTACAAGGTTTTAAAGAAGCTTTATTGGCTGCTCATGACAAATATGAACCATTTATAATTACACGATACATTGTTGGTCTTGCACAAGAATTTAACCGTTTCTATCATGAATGCCCTATTATAACAGACGATGAAAATGTTAAAAAGGCAAGATTACTTCTTACACAAACAGTCAACATAGTACTGAAAAAAGGAATTGAACTTTTGGGAATGGAAGCTCCTGAAAAAATGTAATACAAGACAATAAAAAATTGAGGAGTTTACCTCATAAGGTTGATGTCATCCTTGGCTTACGCTAAGGATGACATTTTTTATATGAATTTCCCAAATAATTTTACTAAAACGTCAAATTATATCACCGTTCAACAATACATCTTATGTTTCTACATTGAGTAACAATTGAATTTGCAATATAATTGTTATTAAGAATGGAGGTGTTTTAATGAAACGTGAAAATTATATAACGATTTTAATAGCTATATGTATATTCTCTTACTTTATGATGGTAAATACAAGTATGACAGCAGGTGCAGAGGATATACACAATTATTACAAATTACCTCAAGAACCAATAATAAAAACCTATATTTATGATTTTAGAGATTCCTTTATTAAAGAGATTGAGCTCATTCAATATACGCAAAGTCTCACAGGCTTAGATCACAGTTACTGCGAATTCCTTATTGAAGAATGCAAAGAAAAAAATATAGACCCATTTATCGTGTTAGGTGTAATAAAAAGAGAAAGTGATTTTAATCCAGAAGCCAAAGGAGCTGCAGGAGAACGGGGCCTTGGTCAGCTTATGGAAAATACAGCTCAGGTTATTGCAGAAAATTTAGGCTATTCATATAATCATGACATGCTTTTAGACCCGGAATTCAATTTAAAACTTACGATTACACAGCTTTCGTATCTTAAGAGAGTTTACGATAGGGACATGCACAAAACTCTTACTGCATATAACAGAGGTCAGCAAGGATTAAAAGATTATATACAGGCAAATG
This sequence comes from Sedimentibacter sp., assembly GCA_035270885.1. Taxonomy (GTDB): domain Bacteria; phylum Bacillota; class Clostridia; order Tissierellales; family Sedimentibacteraceae; genus Sedimentibacter. The sequence goes on from DATESJ010000111.1 coordinate 3,752, forward strand.
ATGAAAGTGGAGTAAGTGATTATTCTTCAAAGGTTATACAATTTGCCCAAGAGTATAAAGAAGCATTTGATAAATTTTATAATTGATTGTATAATAGAATCGCAGCTAAAGTTGCAGATTTAACTTGGGAGAATATATGCAATCAAAAATAAAAGACTTTATAAATTTCTGTTATAATGATACAGATTCCATAGATTTTCAACTATTTTTAATTACTGTAAAATGTCTTATACCTTATGAAGAGAATATAGGATGTTTTTTTGATGTTGACAGATATAGAAAAGAAATTGAGTTATTTGCTTACTATAAAAACAGCGATGATGAAATTATTGATTACTGGCTTAAGCATAAAAGGCCATCAAATAACGAGGACAAGTTATTAGAATATAAAATTATCCCCATAATTTTATCAAATACAAAATGGGAGCTCTTGATAGATGAGGTTTTAAGAGCTGTTACCTTTTATACCTTAAATAAAAATACAATATTAAGCGCAATATTAATTTCATCAGCAATTTATGAATTTATGGAGAATTCAGATATAGAAAATATCGAAACATTCACTAAGGAAAGGCTCATAAATTTTTCAATTAAAGATACTTTTGCTAAATACCAAATATCAACAGAGAAAAATTACATAATTGATTTTGAAAAAGAAAGAATTAAATTATTCACTAAACCTATGTTGTTTGATGACAAAAGTATTAGTAAATATAAATCATTGAATTACATATTTAATATCAAGACTTCTGAAAATAAAAGCACTATCAATAACTATAACGCAGATAATAATGATAGTAGCTCCATGAACAATAACACAGATATAATAGATAGCTTTTCGTCATACTTGTACAAACTACGAAAAGGAACCATTAATCCTGAAAAGTTGAAAATATCGGATAAAATTCCAGATATAAAGGAATGCTTAAAACAACCCTTATTTACTCACCCTCTTCTTGGAAGGTGTAAGGTTGTTAAAAGAAGTGAAAATGAAATAATTATTAAGAATAAATCAGGACTTATGAGGATAAAAATATGAAAATTTTGTTAGTAACTTTAGATTCGAAATATATTCATGCAAATTTAGCTGTAAGATATTTAAAGAGATACTGCAACGAATTTGATATTGAAATAAAAGAATTTACAATAAATCAAAAACAGGAATATATATTGGGTGAAATTCTGTCTGTTCATGCAGACTTGATTTGTTTCTCATGCTATATATGGAATATTGATTACATAAATGACATTTCCTATATATTAAAGGAAGCAAAATATAAAGCCAAAATATTATATGGAGGTCCTGAAGTTTCTTTTGAAATTAAAAAGGTGATGGAAGAAAATTCATTTATCGATTACATTATTTTTGGTGAAGGGGAAGTAACATTTAAAGAATTCCTTGAAGAAATCCATAAAACGAATTTTGAATTAAGTAATATTAAGGGCTTAGCATATAAAGAAGATGATAATATAATCATAAATGAAAGCAGAGAGCTTATTGATAATCTTGATATCATTAATTATCCTTACAATGAAAATGATGAGTTTACCAATAAAATAATATATTATGAATCTTCAAGGGGATGTCCTTTTAGTTGCAGCTTTTGCATGTCTTCCATTGATAAAAAAGTGAGAGTTTTTTCAATGGAAAGAGTTAAAAAAGATTTGAAAATGCTTTTAAATACAAAAGCAAGGCAAATCAAGTTTGTGGACAGAACATTTAATGCTGATTACAGACGCTCAATGGAAATAATAGAATTCATTGTAGAAAACAATAAAAATTATATGACTATTCACTTTGAAATAACTGCTGATATAATTAATGAAGAATTTTTAAACTTTATAGGGAAAGTTCCTGTAAATATGTTTCAGTTTGAAATAGGAGTTCAATCATTAAACGAAGATACTTTAAGAGAAATTAACAGACATATGGACAAAGATAAATTGTACCATGTAATTAAAGAAATAAATAAAAATAACAATGTACATTTGCATTTAGACTTGATTGCAGGTCTTCCATATGAAGATTATGAAAGTTTTAAAAACTCTTTTGATGGAATACATAATCTTAATGCAGAGAAAATACAGCTTGGATTTTTAAAAGTATTAAAGGGAACAAAAATATATGCTGATAAAGAAAAACACCAAATTAAATATAGATTAAAAGCTCCATATGAAGTAATATGTACAAAGGCAATTACTTTGGAAGAGGTGCTTAAACTTAAAAATATCGAAGAATTAGTAGATAAATACTACAATGAGAAATACTTTAACTCTTCTTTAAAATATATAATCAACAATATATTTCCTGATTCTGCTTTCGAATTTTATGAATCTTTTAGTGATTACTGGCAGATAAATGATTTATATAATAAAGCTCACAGTAGAAAAAAGCTTTACAAAATACTATATGACTATATAAAATGTATTAATAAAATTAGCGATGAATTTATAGCAAGCTTAAAATACGACTATATATTCAATAACCAATATGAAGATTTGCCGGATTTTTTAAATAGACAATCAGAAGATAAATATAAAGCTATCAAAAAGCGCTTGGCAAATGACACCGAATTTAAAAACAAATACTTCTCTACAATAGAAGGGAAAGTTATAAATGATTTCAGAATTGTAGAAGTAGGCGAAAATATTATCTTGTTTGTATATAAACAAAAGGACAACATTTTTAACAGATGCGAAACGTATGTAATTAATGAAATTAAGGAGACTGATTATTATGAAAAGGGATAAATATTTTGAAGAGTATTATCAAAATAAAAGAAATGACATTTCATTTGTATCTTTAAAAAAGGGTGCAACTATAAATTTTAAGGATAAAAAATATATTACCAAAGAAGAATTACCTGTACCCATAAGAGTTGATAAGCTTTTAGAAGATATAAATAAACAAAATGATATAGATGGAATAACTTTAAATAACATTATAGATGGTATTATTTATATTTTTGCAACTGACAGCAACTTTGAATACATAGACAACTACAAAGATATGTTTAAAGAACTTAATTTTGATTTTATACCTTATGTTATATATTGTATAAATAACGATAATAAAACAGAAGATAGTGTAGTTTATGGTAGAGCTTTAATTAATAATGAAGAAAATGAAAAAACTTGCTTTGTTTATGCCTCTGCGTTGGAAAAAATGGGGATGGAGCAGCACGATAAAGAAAATGATGAGCAAAGTAAATATTTCTTGGAAGAAGCTAATAAATATTTTGAAAAGTGTCTTGATTATAATGATAAGTTTGCATTAGCTTACTATAAATTAGGCTACTATTACAAAAGGAAGCAACAATATCTAAAGGCAGAACTTACTTGGTCAAAACATCAGGAATTAGATGATGACAATTTAAGAATAGATGAAATAAGGAATGAACTAATTCAATTAAGGCCATTTGTTGACTTTGAAAATGGGTACAATCTTGTATTAAAGGAAAGACCTGAGGAAGCATTGGATTTATTATTGCCCTTGGTTAAAGATTTCAGTGGTTGGTGGAATTTGTTGTTTTTCATAGGTCTTGCCTATAGAGCTATGGGACAATATGATATTGCTGAAACATATTTTGAAAATGTTTTAAAAATAAACAATGTTCAGAAAGATGCATTAAATGAATTAGGATTGTGCAAGATATGCAGAGGTAAATATGTGGAAGCAGCAGATTTGTTTTCAAAACTGTTAAGTATAGATCCTGGTAATTGCGAAGTGTTCTGTAACAGGGCAGTAGCTTATCTTTACAATGATCAAAAGGATAGAGCTAAAGAAGATATTCAAACAGCATTAAAGATTAACCCTAATGATCCTGTGGCACTAAGTATAATGGAAGAATTGGAAAAGTAAAAATAAGGTAAAAATTTTGGCGAAAAGGGGATTGACAAAGGGAAATAAGTGAGCTAAAATATAAAAGCGCTCCAGATTTCGGAGACAAAAGAAACAGAAAAGAAACAGAAAAAATAAGTAAAAAACTTATTGACAACAACTTGTGGTTATGGTAAACTAACAAAGCTGTCATAACCGACAGGGAGTTAAAAACAAAAAAGAAAAAATTGGTAGTTGACATTGTCCTTGAGACATGATAGACTAGTCAAGCTGTCGCAAAAAAGATAGCACTGAACTTAGACAATAAAACAGCATAAGAAACCTTTGAAGATGCCCTAACCCAATTTTTCCGACTGCAAGGAGAGAAAGATTGATGGTAGGTCATTCGCAATGAGTTCCCAATTTTATAAATTGGTGAACGAAACTGCGGAG
>DATESJ010000112.1:0-4208 GCA_035270885.1 Sedimentibacter sp.
CCTGTCAAGCTTCCAAATCCATACATAAAATGTGTAACGTTCATAAGTATTGACTCAAAACCAATGGACAGAACCGGTATAGCAGAATCAATGGTTACTGCCCACAAGGACCTTCCTATTCCAAACAAGAAATTAAAAAGCCCTAATAAAAAGATATTAGAAGCGAAAGGTGCTATAAGAACAGCAGAAGTTGCTGTTACAGCGCCTAAGAAAAAGACGAATTTATGACCGTATTTTTCACAAAGATGCCCTCCCAAGAAGCTTCCTATAATGCATCCTATTGTATTGAAGGTAAGAACTAAGCTCATCTCAGCATTGTTAATTTGGAATTCTTCTAAAAAAAACGGAACGAAATTACCTCTAGCACTTTCAAAAAGTGCCATTATAAAATATATGTAAAATGCAGTAAATATTAAGAATAAATTTTCTCTTTTAAGTTTCAATATATCATCACCTGTCTTTAATAATGCTTATATTAACACAAAAAAAATACATAGTAAAGCAAAATCAGTTGACTTAATACCATAAGAATTATAAAATCAAATGACACATTAAAGCGGAGGAAAAATGTTTAGACAAATTTCTTATCAAACAGATAGATTATATTTAAAAATTCTTAAGCCAAATTACGGCCATGAAGTTTTAGAATATTATAAAAGGAATCATAATTTTTTAAAGGAATGGGATCCAAAACGTCCTAAAAACTTTTATACTTTAGCATATCAAAAGAGACAGTTAAGCTATGAATACAATATGTTTAAAGACAATAAATTAGTAAGGTTTTGGATAATAAAAAAAGAAGATAATAAATTAATAGGTAATATATGCTTAAGCAATATTATTATGGGGAATTTTAAATCCTGCTTTATGGGTTACAAATTAGATAAGGATGAAATTAATAATGGTTTTATGACAGAAGCAATTAGTGAGGTTGTGCAGATTATGTTTGATGATTTTGGGCTACACAGAATTGAAGTAAACGTGGTTCCGCGAAATGAAAGATCATTGAAGGTAATGAAAAAGTTGAATTTTGAACAGGAAGGATTTTCTAAAAGATATTTAGAGATTAATGGAAAATGGGAAGACCATGTTCATTTCGCTACTTATGCTGACTAAGCCAAGGAGATGTCCTAAATTAAACATTGAAAGTAATTTTATAATTGTTATAATATAAGAAGAGGTGATTACATGGCATTAACAGAATTATCATGCAAAGATTTTACTATTGAACTGTCATCAAAGAAACCTGTTCCCGGAGGTGGGGGAGCTGCAGCACTTACCGGTTCTTTGGGTGTGGCACTTAATATGATGGTTGCAAATTTTTCAAAAGGAAAGAAAAAATTCATTCCATTTGAAAAACAACATGATGACATTTTAAATAAGGGTGAAAAACTAAGAATAGAGTTGCTAAATTTAGTTGAAAAGGATGCGGTAAACTTTGAACCCTTGTCAAAAGCGTATGTTATGCCTTCATCAACAGATGAAGAAAAGACAATAAAGCATAAAGAGATGCAAAAGTGTCTTAAAATTGCGTGTAGCGCACCTTTGGAAATGATGGATCTTATTTTTGAAGGTATTAATCTGCATGAAGAATTAGTTGATATTGCGTCTATAACAATTATAAGTGATATAGGTGTTGGAGTACAACTTTTAAAAGCAGCAATAAACAGTGCATATTTGAATGTTTTAATTAATGTAAGTTCCATTAGTGATGATAATTATATTAGTGACGTAAAGAAAAGGACCGAAAATCTTTTAGTTAATGGAAACAAGAAAGCCGATGAAATATATGAAAAGGTTTTAAAAATATTGGAAGCTTAAGGAGACCATATGGGACATCTTTTAAAGGGAAAACCTGTGGCGGACAAAATTTCTGTCATGGTAAAAAATGATGTTGAAGAATTGCGGAGAAATAACATTATTCCAAAGCTAAAAATTATTCGTATAGGTGAAAGAGAAGATGATTTAGCCTATGAAAGAGCAGCAATAAAAAGAATGGACAAAGTAAATATTGATTGTGAAGTTTTGTCATTACCTTTGGATATTCATCAGGATGTTTTTATAGATGAGCTTGAAAAGGTTGTAAATGATGTAAGTGTTCATGGTATTTTACTTTTTAGACCCCTTCCTAAACAAATAAATGAAGATGATATTAAATTTATCATGTGTCCGGAAAAGGATATTGACTGTTTTAATCCCATAAACATTGCAAAATTGTTGGATGGCGATGAAAGGGGATTTCCTCCTTGCACAGCAAGGGCAGCTATAGAAATACTTAAATATTACAATATAGAGCTTAAAGGCAAGGAAGCAGCAGTAATAGGCAGGTCAATGGTAGTAGGGAAACCTTTGGCTATGCTGCTTCTTAAAGAAAATTCAACAGTAACCATATGTCACTCCAAAACAGAAAATTTGCCTGAAGTGACTAAGAGAGCAGATATTTTAATAGCGGCAATTGGTAAGTCGCGTATGATTACAAAGGATTATATAAAGGAAGGTGCAACCGTAATCGACGTTGGAATTAATGTTGATGATGAAGGGAAAATGACAGGAGATGTTAATACAGATGACTGTATTGACAAAGCAGCATTTATTACTCCCGTCCCTTTAGGGGTTGGCTCAGTTACAACTGCTGTCTTGGCAGAGCATGTAATAAAAGCATGTAAAATGTTGTCATTCTGATGACATAGATATAGCATTTATCTTTTGTGGAGCTAAATTCTTGGCAATCCTTTTGAATAACAAGAAAATCTTATATAGAGGTGGTAAAAAATGAAATTTATAGACTTAAGAAGTGATACTGTTACAATGCCTACGGATGAAATGAGACAGGCTATTGCAAATGCAGAAGTTGGAGATGATGTTTATCAAGATGACCCTACAGTTAACAAATTAGAAAAATTGTCTGCTGAAAAGGTAGGCAAGGAAGCAGCTTTGTTCGTGCCAAGCGGCACATTTGGAAATCAATTAGCATTACTTACACATACCAGAAGGGCCCAAGAAGTAATAGTTGGAAAAAACAATCATATTGTACTTCATGAAGTAGGAGCATCGGCTGTTATAGCAGGAGTTCAGCTAAGAACAATAGAAACAGTAAATGGAGTAATGTCTCCCAAGGATGTTTTGGATGCTATAAGACCAGATGATATACATGAGCCGGAAACAGGTCTTATATGCGTTGAAAATGCACATGGATGCGGAGCGGTAGTTCCAGTAAATATATTAAAAGAAATAAAAGAAATTGCAAAAAAACATTCAATCCCTGTTCACATGGACGGTGCAAGAATATTTAATGCAGCCTTATCATTGGGAGTAGACGCAAAGGAAATTGCAGCATGCAGTGATTCTGTAATGTTTTGTTTATCAAAGGGATTGGCTGCCCCTGCCGGTTCAATGCTTGCAGGAAGCAAAGACTTTATAAATAGAGCAAGAAAGTATAGAAAGTTAATGGGTGGCGGTATGAGACAAATAGGAATATTAGCCGCTGCAGGAATTATAGCACTTGAAAAAATGACTGACAGACTACATGAAGATCATGAAAATGCTAAATATTTCGCTGATGAACTTTCAAAACTTCCAGGAGTAAATGTGAAAAAAGATAGACTTGACATTGATATGATATTCTTCGAAATGGGAGAAGATGTTATAAAGGAAAGTGTATTGATTGAAAAGTTATATGAGAAAAACATTAAAGTAAGCGGGGCTGAAGCAGGAGAATACCGTTTTGTAACACATATAGGAGTAACAAAAGAAGATATCGATTATGTTATCAATTCCATTAAGGAACTAATGTAGGAATTCTGGGGACGGACCTTGAAATTCCGGGATGGGATGTGACAACAACCCCGTCCCCTTGTCATGTACACGTATAGCTATTAAATTGGTGGACTTTTTTGTCCTCCTTTTTTTATGGTTGATTATAATGATTAAATATGGTAAATTATTATTCATATTGATGAAGGTATGTCCCAAAATTAGATGGGGATACACCTTCGTGAAGCGTAAAGATCTTGGGGACAGGTCACAAAGGAATGCCCCCCTAGTGAGGTAGAATATGAACGAAAATGAATTTGCAAAAATATACGGTGAATATTTAAGAGATGAATCAAGACAGGTTGGAAATGCAGAAAGCATAGCCTTTCCAAAGTCAGAAGCGGAAATTATTTCTTCTGTTAAGGAAATGTCTGAAAAAAATATTCAAATTACCA
>DATESJ010000113.1:0-6144 GCA_035270885.1 Sedimentibacter sp.
GAAGAAAATCTTGAGTCAACAGTTGTTGCAGAAGTAACTGATGACAGAAGACTTAAAATGACATGGAGAGGCAAAACAATTTTAGATATAAGCAGAGACTTCTTAGATACAAATGGTGTAAAACAAACAACAGATGCTGAAGTTAAGGAACCTGTTAACACTAAATTTGAAAGAAAATTTGAAAAAGAAAATATAAAAGATTTGTGGCTTGAAAATTTAAGTGATTTAAATGTTGCCAGCCAAAAAGGAATGATAGAAAAATTTGATTCAACAGTAGGAGCTGGTACAGTATTAATGCCTTTTGGAGGCAGAACACAGCTTACACCTACTGAAGGAATGGTTGCTAAAATACCTGTTCAGGGGGGAGTTACTGACACCTGTTCACTAATGACTTATGGCTTTGACCCATACCTTTCAAAGGAAAGCCCTTATCATGGAGCAATGTATGCTGTAATACATTCTGCTGCTAAGGTTGTTGCAATGGGAGGAGATTATAAAAATATTCGCCTTACCTTCCAAGAATACTTTGAAAAGTTAAATAAAGAGCCTGGAAGATGGGGGAAACCACTAAGTGCTTTGTTAGGTGCATTCAAAGTTCAGCATGAGCTTAAAATTCCTGCTATAGGCGGCAAGGACAGTATGTCGGGAACATTTAAAGATTTAAATGTACCTCCTACACTTATAAGCTTTGCAGTGGCAGTATCAGATGTTAAAAATATAATTTCTCCTGAATTTAAAAAGGCAAACAGCAAGGTTGTGCTGGTAAGTATTAAAAAAGATAAAAATAATATTCCTGATTTTGAAGATATTAAAAATAAATATTCTGCTATTTATGAAAAAGTAAAAGCTGGGGAAATTATGAGTGCCTATACAGTGGGTTACGGTGGAATTGCTGCAGCCATAAGCAAGATGACATTAGGAAATGAAATAGGCTTTAAATTTAGTAAGAATATAATAAATTCAGAATTATTTGATGCAAACTATGGGAATATTATTTTAGAGCTTGATACATTAATAGATGATTGTATTGAAATTGGAAATACAACAATAGAAAAGGAAATTTCTCTTAATAATGTAAGCATATCCTTGGATGAAATAAAAAATACTTGGTTATTGCCTTTAAACAATATATTCCCACTTAAAAAAGATGTAGAGGGAACAATTGGAAATTACAGTTTTAACAAAAAGAATACTTTTAAGCCTGCCATTTCTATTGCAAAGCCAAAAGTATTTATTCCGGCATTTCCGGGAACAAACTGTGAGTATGATACAAAACGTGCCTTTGAAAGAGCAGGAGCTAAAGCAGAAATATTCGTATTTAAAAATTTGAATTCTCAAGATGTAAAAGATTCTATCCAAGAAATGAATAATCTTATTAGAGAATCTCAGATTATTGCATTCCCGGGAGGATTCAGTGCAGGGGACGAACCTGAAGGTTCAGGTAAATTTATAGCAGCAGTATTTAGAAATGAACTTCTAAAGGATGCAGTGCAAGATTTATTAAAAAACAGAGATGGTTTGATTATAGGTATATGTAATGGATTCCAGGCTCTTATTAAGTTAGGCTTAGTACCATTTGGAGAAATTACCGACATGGAAGAAGATTTTCCAACCTTAACTTACAATAAAATTGGAAGACACGTATCATCTTTTGTTAAAACAAAGGTAGTCAGCAATTTATCTCCATGGTTAAGTCAATGTAAGGTAGATGATATTCATTATTTACCTGTTTCACACGGAGAAGGTAGATTTGTAGCTAACGAGAAATGGATTGAAAAATTGAAAATCAGCGGTCAAATAGCAACTCAATATGCAGATTATAACAATAATCCAACCTATGATGGATTCTATAATCCAAACGGTTCTATGGAAGCGATAGAAGGTATAACAAGTCCTGATGGCCGAGTATTTGGTAAAATGGCCCATTCAGAACGACTTGACAGTAATTTATATAAAAACATTCCGGGTCATAAAGACCAGTTAATATTTGAATCCGGTGTAAAATACTTTAAATAAGAGAGGGATTATGAAAATAGCAATTGTTATGGGAAGCGATTCAGACTTTCCGGTAGTAGAAAAAGGTTATAAAATTTTAAAAGATTTTGGAGTTGAAACTGATGTGAGAGTAATATCAGCCCACAGAACTCCTTTTGAAGCTTTAGAATTTGCAAAAAATGCATACAATAACGGTTATGAACTGATTATAGCAGCAGCTGGAAAGGCTGCCCATTTGCCGGGAGTGTTGGCAGGTTGCACAACTATTCCTGTAATAGGACTTCCAATTAAATCTACAGAGTTAGACGGAATGGATTCTTTATTATCAATTGTTCAGATGCCTCCTGGAGTGCCTGTTGCAACTGTTGGTATTAACGGAGCAGAAAATGCAGCCTTGTTGGCTGTTCAGATATTGTCAGTGAAATATGAAGAATTAAGAGTGAAATTTGCAGACTATAAAAAACAAATGGCTATAAAGGTCCATGAAAAAGACAAGAAATTAAATGAAAAATTACAGTAAGGAGACAATATGTACAATTTAGATGAGGATAAGTTGCATGAGGAATGTGGAGTTGTAGGAATTTTTACGGATAATGTGGAAATTACAAGCCAACTAATATACTATGGATTGTTTTCTCTCCAGCATAGAGGACAGGAAAGTGCAGGAATCGCCATTCATACCGGTAAAAGAATAGAATTTCATAAAGACATGGGCTTGGTTGCTGATGTACTTGAACCTAAGGTTATTGACAAATTCTCGGGCAATATTGCAATTGGACATGTAAGATATTCCTCTGATGGAGAAAGAGAAAAGCAAAATGCACAGCCTTTAGTAGTAAGATATAAGGATGGCTCCATAGCATTAGCTCATAACGGAAATTTAGTTAATGCAGATTCTTTAAGAGATATGCTTGAAAATCAAGGAGTAATATTTCAGACCTCTACTGATTCTGAAGTTGTAGCTAATTTAATTTCAAGACATTACAAAGGTGATATAGTAAAATCCATTCAAACTACCATGGAGCTTGTAAAAGGAGCATATGCATTCGTAGTTATGACTGAAAAAGCCTTAATAGGCGTAAGGGACAACTATGGACTTAGACCTCTTTGTTTAGGTAAAAGAGAAGATGGATATATCTTAGCATCAGAAAGTTGCGGTATTACTGCCATGGGCGGTGAATTTATAAGAGATATTGAGCCTGGCGAAACTGTAGTAATAAACGAAAATGGTCTTGAAAGCATAAAATCCTCAAAGTATGCACAACAAAGACTTTGTATATTTGAACATGTATATTTTGCTAGACCTGACAGTAATTTGGACGGTGTAAATGTATATGAAACAAGATACAATTCAGGTAAATTTTTAGCACAGGAAGCTCCGGTAAAAGCAGACTTAGTTTTTTGCGTACCAGACTCGGGAACACCTGCTGCCTTGGGATATGCACAAGAATTAAATATACCTTACGGTCTTGGACTTATAAAAAATAGATATGCAAAAAGAACATTCATTGAGCCAAGGCAAAGTTTAAGAGAAGAAGGAGTTAAAACAAAACTCAGTGTATTAAAAGAAATTGTTAAGGATAAAGTTGTTGTTATGGTTGATGACAGTATAGTAAGGGGTACAACAACAAAACAAATAGTGAAAATGGTAAAAGAAGCTGGAGCCAAAGAAGTTCATGTTAGAATATCTTCACCACCTGTTACTCATTCTTGCTTCTTCGGTATAAATACACCTGACAGAAGTATGCTTATTGGTGCACATAAAACAGTAGAAGAAATAAGAGAATACATCCAAGCAGACAGCCTTCACTACTTAAGCTTGGAAAACTTAATTAAAGCAACAGGTTCAAGAGCAGGCTACTGCAAGGCATGTTTAAATGGGGATTATCCAATGGAAGTACCTAATAACGGTATATAAGGAGGGGCTATGGACAATAAATTAACTTATAAAGATTCAGGTGTAGATGTACATTCTGGATATGAAACTGTAAAACTTATTAAGGATTATGTTAAAAAAACATATACAAAGGGTGTAATGTCAGACATTGGCGGCTTTGGTGGTATGTTTGCAATTGATAAGGATGAATATGAAGAGCCAGTTTTAGTTTCGGGAACTGACGGTGTTGGAACCAAACTTATGGTTGCATTTATGGCAGACAAACATGACACTATTGGCCAGGACGCTGTTGCTATGTGTGTTAATGATGTTATATGCCAAGGTGCAAAACCATTGTTTTTCCTTGATTATATTGCAACGGGAAAATTAGAGCCAACAAAGGCAGCTAATATTGTAAAAGGTGTGTCTGAAGGATGCATAAAAGCAGGTTGCGCCTTAATAGGTGGAGAAACTGCTGAAATGCCTGGATTATATGGCGAAGGTGAATATGATATTGCAGGTTTTTGTGTAGGAATAGTTGACAAAAAGAAAATAATAGATGGTTCAAAAATTATAGAAGGGGATCTTATTATTGGTATTCCTTCAAGCGGAATTCACAGTAATGGCTATTCCTTAGTGAGAAAAGTTTTTTTTGATTATAAAAATTATGACATTAATCAGTATGTAGAGGAATTAGGAAGTACATTAGGAGAGGCCTTATTAAGACCCACAAGAATTTATCCAAAGCTTATACTTGACCTTATTTCAAAATTTGAAATTAAAGGCTTATCAAATATGACTGGTGGAGGTTTCTACGAAAATATACCTCGTATGTTTCCTGAAGGTATAACAGCAGATATTGATACTAAAAATATCAATGTTTTACCTATATTTAATCTTATGCAAAGAGAAGGAAATATAGATATTGATGAAATGTATTCAACATTTAATATGGGAATAGGAATGGTTGCAGCAGTTGGAAAGAATATTGCTGATGATGTTTTAAACTATTTAAAAAGTGTTGGAGAAAATCCTGTAATTATAGGCAAGGCTGTGAAAAGAGAAGGTGGGCTGAAAATATGCCACAAGTAAAAATTGGGGTATTAATTTCAGGTTCAGGAACAAATTTGCAGTCATTGATTGATAATGTTGAAAGCGGGTCTATAAAGGGTGTAATAAGTCTTGTTATATCAAATAAAAAAGATGTATATGGATTAGAAAGAGCGAAAAAACATAATATCCATGCAGTTTATTTAAACGCTAAGGATTATGAAAATTTTGATAAATATAACGATGCCCTTATTGAAGAACTTAAAAATCATGGGGTAGAATTAGTTGTATTAGCAGGATATCTTAAAATTTTAACCTCAAAGTTCATTGAAGAATACAGAAATCGAATAATAAATATTCATCCTTCCTTAATTCCTTCCTTTAGCGGCAAAGGATATTACGGGATTAAGGTACATGAAGCGGTTATCGATTATGGTGTTAAAATAAGCGGAGCTACTGTTCACTTTGTAGATGAAGGAGCTGATACGGGCCCGATTATTATTCAGGAAGCAGTAGAAGTAAAAAGTGATGACACAGCTGTTACTTTGCAGCAAAAGATACTTCAAATAGAACATAAAATACTTCCTTTAGCTGTTAAATATTATAGTGAAGGAAAAATACAAATAAGCGGAAGAAAAATTAAAATAAAGGAGTGAGATAATGAGAGCTTTAATAAGCGTATCTGACAAAACAGGAATAGTTGAATTTGCAAAAGAATTAGAAAGTTTGGGTCTGGAAATTATATCAACAGGAGGCACTCATAAAACGCTGCAGGATGCAGGAATTAAAGTTACAGGAATATCCCAAGTGACAAATTTTCCTGAATGTTTAGACGGAAGAGTCAAAACATTACATCCAAATATTCATGCAGGTATTTTAGCAATGCGTTCGAATCCTTATCATATGAAACAACTTTCAGATTTGAATATTGAAACAATAGACCTTGTTGTTGTAAACTTATATCCTTTTAAGCAAACAATTTTAAAAGAGGGAGTATTAAGAGAAGAAGCTATTGAAAATATTGATATAGGTGGTCCTACCATGCTTCGCTCTGCAGCAAAGAACTATCAGGATGTTGCTGTTATTGTTGACCCTAAGGATTATGAAAAAGTATTGCTTGAATTAAAGGATAAAAAAGAAGTTTCTTTAGATACAAAATTTTATCTTTGCTCCAAGGTTTTTGCTCATACTGCTCATTATGACACCTTGATTGCATCATATAT
>DATESJ010000114.1:0-12212 GCA_035270885.1 Sedimentibacter sp.
ATCTTATTAATACAGCCAAGCCCCTATGATAAAAATCATAAACCTATAAAGAAAAAGAGACTATACTTTGTTGGACTTGCAATGCCTTTATTAGCAGCAATGATGCCTGAGGATTGGGAAACAGAAATTGTTCTTGAAATATTAGAGGATATACCCTTTGATACAGATGCTGATTTAATTGGAATAAGTACCATGGGACATGGAGTTATAAGGTCTATTGATATTGCGAAAAAGTTCCGCCAAATGGGGAAGACTGTAATACTAGGGGGCTATATGGCAAGTATAATGGCTGAGGAAGCATTAAAGCACTGCGACTCTGTAGTAGTTGGTGATGCTGAATTGGTGTGGCAGGAGCTACTTAGTGATTATGAAGAGGGGAAACTTAAGAAAATATATGAAAAGAATTTAGAAAAAGGTTATTTTTCAACTCCATTGCCTCGCTTTGATCTGATAGTTAATAAAAATATTGGAGATTTTCTTCCTGTTCAGGCAGGAAGGGGTTGCCCTAACACCTGTAGCTTTTGTTCTGTATCGTGTTTGTATAAAGGTCATTATATTAAAAAACCCTTAGATGAAGTAGTAAGGGATATAAAACAAGTAAAAGAATTAGGCTTTAAAAAGTTTTTATTGTTGGATGACAATATTTTTTCTGACAGAGAATATTTGGACAAACTGTTAATTGAAATAAAAGCATTAAATATGCAGTGGATGAGCCAGTGTGACATAAGAATAGGAAAAGATAATGAACTTTTAAAAAAGCTTTCTGACAGTGGCTGTACAACTCTTAGCTTTGGACTTGAAAGTATTTCAAAGGAAAGTTTAAAAGCTATGAATAAATCCTGGGCAAATCCTATGGAATATCCTAAACTTATTCACAATATTCATTCTCACGGTATAGATGTTTCAACTGAAATGGTGGTTGGAGGAGAAGGGGATACACTTTTATCTATTAAGGATACTAAAGAGTTTATTGAGCAGAATAAAATAACAGTGCCTCGTTTTTATATATTGACACCAATACCGGGAACTAAGTTTTTTAAGGATATGAGTGAAGAAGGAAGAATTATTAAGGATGACATATATTCCTTTGACGGAACAGAGGCTGTCCACACTCCTAAAAATATGACACCTGATGAATTAACTAATGCCTACTGGGAATTGTATGAATCATTGTTTACTCTAAGATCAATTTTAAAAAGGAATATAATCAGGAAAGAATTCTTACAGAAACCAGGCAAATATTTATTTTATTCAATTGTAAATATGTTTTACAGATATCAAATAAAAAGAAGAATAACGCCAAATATATTTTAGGAGTTACAATGAGAATTTTGTTAGTAAGACCTCCACGAATTAAGCAAGCAATTACATTAAGCGATTTTATGTTTTCTGAGCCATTAGGTTTAGAAATGATTTATGGTGTTTTAGAAGATGAGCATGAAGTTGAAATTTTTGACATGATGATTGAAACTCAAAGTCTCACTGATAAGATAAATGAATATAAGCCTACAATTCTTGGAATTACATCTCTATGTATTGACGTAGTAAAAGTTTTAGAACTTTGCAAAGAGACAAAGGCAGTTGATATAAATATTATAACAGTTGTTGGGGGTACTCAGACCTATTTAAACTCTGAGGGCTTTTATAATGATTATGTAGATTATATTTTTGAGTATACAACCAAAGACAACATAAATAAATTCTTTAATTCAATTTCTTTTGGGGAAATAACTTTAACAGATGGTGTTAGGTCAAGGGCGTTACATTATGAATCAACAGGTCAAAAGGGAAGAAATGAATATATAATTCCAGATAGAAACTCAACGGCTAAATACCGCCATGAATATTCCTACTTTGGCTACAGACCTGCAGCTATAATGGAATTTGGTACAGGGTGTGAGAAAGTTTGTGATTTTTGCTTAAGATGGAGAATTGAAGGGGTAAAAGAAAGTTTAATCGATATAGAACTTACTAAGAAAGATTTAATGAGTATTAAAGAACCTACAATTATGTTTATTGACAATGATTTTTTGTGTAATGAAGAAAAGATTACAGCTTTTATTGATGTGGTAAAAGAACTTAATTTGAAAAAAAATTACATTATGTACGGCTCTGTAAAAGGCGTAATAGAATTCGAAAAATATTTAAAGGATTTATCTGAAATTGGACTTAAAGCTCTTCTTGTGGGATACGAAACATTCAGCGATGAAGAAATGACAGATTATCACAAGAAGTCGACCACAGACGATAATTTAAAAGCCTCTGAAATACTGAGAAAATATAAAATCGACGTATGGGCTTCCTTTATGGCTCATCCCGACTGGGATAAAAACAATTTCAAATCACTTAGGGCATATATTAAGAAGTTAAAACCGCAAATCACATCTATAAGTCCTTTAACTCCTTTTCCTAATTTACCCTTGTACAAGGAGTTCGAACAAAGACTTCTTTATAAAAAAGAAGATTTTGAAAAATGGAGCTTTGGACAGGTTATGATAAGGCCTTCTAAAGTTTCTTTAAAAACATATTATTACGAACTATTAAAAACAAATTTGTATGTTAATATTTTTATTAATAAGAATACAGAAATGATTAAAAAATTCGGTTTGATTAATATAATTAGGATTTTGAAAGGTTCATTAAAGGCAGTAAAAAAGTATTTAATTTTGATGAATGAAAAATTTTAGCTCCGGTCTGCATATAGATTACTATAGGTGAAATAATAGTAAAAAAAGATTGGAGATTCATATGGCTGATAATAAAATGAAAAGCACAAAAAATAATAAGAAATCCGATGGGAAATTTCGCTCCAAACATATTAATCATAATCCACAGGCTGAAAGTGCCAGAGCTGTTTTCGGATTAAAGGATGATATTTTCCAAAATAAGTTTGATGAAAGCGAAAAAGATTAAAAGGATAGAAGGTTCTTTTTGATGACAATAATATCAATCAAAAAGAACCGTCTCCAAAACTTTGATTATCGTTTGTTTTTTTCTTTTATATATTTTCGAGCATTTTTCATGCTACCGAAGTCTTTAAACATTCTATTGATTTTTTCTGTTTCGATTTGTTTTGAGTTTAAACCGTCATAGTTTGCTTCTTTCTTAAGTTTAAAATAACTATTAAGTCTATCTTCGGACAAATCACCGTTGTCTAAAGCATTTTTAACCGCACATCCTGGCTCCTTTGAGTGAGTGCAGTCACTAAATTTACATAATTGAGACAATTCATCAATATCCGCAAATGCTTTTGAAAAATCGGCACTTTCGATTCCAAGTTCTCTCATACCTGGAGTATCAATTACAATACCACCATCAGGTATAAGGATTAATTCTCTTTTGGTTGTTGTATGTCTACCCCTATCATCGTTTCTAATTCCTTTTGTTTCAAAAATATCCTCACCCAGCAGTTTATTTATAAGAGTTGTTTTTCCAACACCTGAGGAACCGATGAAAGCCACTGTCTGACCATATTTTATATACTTTTTAATATTTTCGTAATCTTCTTTTAAGCTGGATGTAACCATTACGTCAAGTCCTATTGCAATTTCATCAAGATCTGACATTATATTATCTAAATCATTGCAAAGGTCTGATTTTGTTAGAACTACAACCGGAACTGCACCGCTGTCCCATCCAATAGATATATAACGTTCCAATCTTCTTAAATTATAATCCTTGTTAAGGGACATACAAATGAATACAGTATCTACATTCGCAGCAACTACCTGAATATCGTGTGAAGTTCCTGCAGCCTTTCTGATAAAGGCACTTTTTCTATTTAAAATATTGTGAATGATTGCACTTCCACAATTTTCATCCAACATTACGAAATCACCAACTGCAGGGTAATCTGATATGTTAAGAGCATTGTATCTTAATTTTCCGGAAATTTGTGCTTTAAACTCACCATTTTCTGTAATAGCTTTGTATAATCCTTTGTCTTGTGAAATAATTCTGCCTACACTTAAATTATACATTTTTGACTCATTGATAAATTTGTCATTGAGTCCATAATCTTTCATGTTAATTTTAATCAATATATCCTCCTGTACTTTTAATTACCGGAGGCTTACCTCCGATGGTGTTAATAAACTTTTAATAAAATAAATCATAAGACAACACTCCTTTCGGATAATATTTAAGCAAATACTAAGCTTTTGCTAATAAAATCATTTTACAGTATTTGTTAGTAATATTCAATAAAAATTAATTTTTTTAATTGACTATTTATCATGATTAGAGTAATATCATTCTACTATTAAGGTTTATAATTTCTTATAATAGATTCTGATAAAAGTGTAATAATAATGAAAGATAATATAAGTTTCAAAGAAAGGGAGTATTATGGAAAAAAAATTTGAAGATATCAAAGAAGAATTCATAAATGCAAGTTTAGATGAAAAAATAAAAATATATTCTTCTACACAGGGACTAACAGTGGAGCAATTTAAAGAATTATTGGCATATTTTCCTATAAAGCACTTAGATAAACTTGAAGAAGCAGTAAACAGAGTTTAGCGGTAGTCTATGCAGTAGGAGGAATGTCCCCGATTTAAGGAATGTTCCCAATTAGAATAGCTGAAATATGAATAAAATCACCTTAATTGGAAATAATTTCATTGAGGTGATTTTTATGATTAAAGATAATAATTTAAGAAAAACTTTTGTTAAAGAAGCATTAGGGAACAAAAATTATTTAAGTTACAGGACTGATTTAGCGCTATTTAAAATACTTATATCTCTAGCGGCTTTTGTATTATTTTATTTTATATACCTTGATTTTCTATTGGCTTTGTTGATTGCTACTTTAGCTTTTGCTATTTTAACTTTAATAAACAAAAAAAATGTTGACGGCAAAAATAAAAAGGGGAAGGAGCTTTTAATCAATAGAGTTAAGAAAAATTATTTTTCATCAAAAATTGAAGAAATTAATGTAAATGATTTTGAATTGTTTATTAGATTATTATTCAATAATGAGGGATACAATAATATAATTAAAAAAGGTAGAAACTTATATTTAGCAGAAAAAGAAGGTTACATATCCTGCATAAAAATTTTTAAACTTTACCAAGGTATTGAAGTGGAAAAGCTTGATATAAGAAGCTTATTAACTTTCATGGGACATAGCAATATAAGAAATGGTTTTTTGATAACAACAAGTAGTTTAAGTGAAGAAGCAGAAAAGCTTTTAGAAAAGTTTAAAGATAAGTTTGAAATAAATCTAATAGATATTGAAGGTCTATATAATTTATCAGACAAATACAATATGCTTCCGGAGGATTCCTTTTATTATAAAAGGTTATATGAAGAAAAAAGCACTAGCTCTAAAAAAGATATAAAAAACAATGTAATAAGCATTAAAAAGATAGCATTGTACATACCTGCAGCCATATTTTTTTATATTTCTTCAATATGGATGCCTGAAAACAAATTAGTTATATTCATTTTTTATTATTTTGTAATATTGTCAATATTTAATATAGTATATTACTATTCTAATAAATACAAAAGCAAAAGTGATGTAAATACAAGTAAATAGAAATAGATTATTTAATTATTTTTGGGGTATATAAGAATTATATAAAGAATATAAGGAGATAAAAATGAGCAAAGATAATTTAATGATTCAAAACCAGCTGTTAGCAAATTGAAAAATCTGATTCCAAAACGTTCAGACATGTTAAATATAATGGAAAAGCAAGGTTTTGATTTGAATTTGAAATAGTATTAATGGACTTTATTGTTTGAAATTCTGTTCCCAATAAATTATTTTCAATTTACTTATTGTAATTTTAATCACAATGCATTATAATTTTTCTATAGATTATTATATGGAGGGAATTATGAATTTTAAAGTAACAGTTGGTCTATCTAACAAACATGTTCATTTATGCAAGGAACATATAGATATATTATTCGGAGAGGGACATGTACTTACACCTATAAAAGATTTAAGTCAGCCCGGCCAATTTGCTTGTGATGAAAAAGTAGATTTAGTAGGACCAAAAAGAACAATCAAAGGTGTTAGAATTTTAGGACCTGCAAGAAAAGAAACACAAGTTGAAATATCTTTAGCAGATGGATTTACATTGGGAATTAATGGTTTACCTATAAGAGATTCAGGAAAAACAGAAGGAACTCCAGGTATTAAACTTGTAGGACCAAAAGGTGAAGTAGAACTTGATAAGGGTGTTATAGCTGCATCAAGACATATTCACATGCATACATCAGATGCAGAGAAATATGGTCTAAAAGACAAAGATTTAGTATCTGTAAAAGTTGGTGGTCTTAGAGGTCTTGTATTTGACAATGTATTGATAAGAGTAAATGAAGATTATGCATTAGACATGCATCTTGATGTTGAAGAAGGAAATGCAGCAGGACTTAAAAACGGAGACGAAGTAGAAGTAATAATGAATTAGAAGACTAAATGGTTTACATAATTAAAATTATGTAAACCATTTTCAATTATTAAAGTAGAAGATAAGACTTCTGCTTTTTATATGTCTTAATCTCCATTGCAATAAAGGTAAATAATAGAACTATTGTTTTAAATATATGTTTAATGGTATAATAAAAACAATAAAGTTTTTGGAGGAATTATGGATTTTTTACCTATTAATATAGATGATATGAAAAAACGTGGATGGGATGAATGTGATTTTGTCTTTGTGACAGGAGATGCATATGTTGACCATTCTTCATTTGCTGCAGCTGTTTTGTCAAGACTTTTAGAAAGGTTTGGTTACAGGGTTGGAATTATAGCTCAGCCTGATTGGAAGGATTTATCTTCATTTAAGGTTTTAGGTCAACCCAAAATAGCTTTTCTTGTAAATTCAGGCAATATCGACTCAATGGTAAATCATTATACAACTTTTAAGAAAAAAAGAAGTTCTGATGCTTATTCACCTGATGGAAAAGCTAACCTTAGACCAGACAGAGCTGTAACTGTATATTCAAACAGAATAAGAGAGGCCTACAAGGATGTACCTATAATAATAGGAGGAATTGAGGCTAGTTTAAGAAGATTAAGCCATTATGATTATTGGAGTGACAGTGTCAAAAGGTCAGTTTTACTGGATTCTGGAGCTGATTTATTGGTATACGGCATGGGTGAAAAAGCAATAATTGAAATTGCAGATTCATTAAAATCAGGAATTCCTGTTGAAGAAATAACATTTATTAATGGGACTATATACAAAACAAAAGATAAAGAGCGTCCTTACAATCCCATATTTTTACCCACATATAATGAAGTTGTATCTTCAAAGCAAAAATATGGTGAAAGTTTCAAAATACAATACGAAAATACAGATTCTAAGTCTGCTAGAACATTGGTAGAGCAATATGATACAGTTTATGTTGTTCAAAATCCTCCCATGGATATTTTGTCAGGGCAGGATTTAGATGATGTTTATGATATGGATTATATGATGGATTACCATCCTGTTTATAACAGTTCAAAAGGAATACCTGCACTAAACGAAATAAAATTCTCTATTACCAGTGTTAGAGGTTGTTTCGGCGGTTGTAATTTCTGTGCCCTTAATTTCCATCAGGGAAGAATAATACAAGCAAGAAGTCATAAGTCCATATTGAATGAAGTTGAAAAAATGAAAAACAATAAAGATTTTAAAGGATATATCCATGATGTAGGAGGACCTACAGCAAATTTTAGAATTTTAGCATGCAAAAAACAGGAAAAGTATGGTGCCTGCATTAACAAAGAGTGTTTAACACCTGAAAAGTGCAGTAACTTACAGGTGGATCACAAAGATTACGTGGAACTTTTGAAAAAAATAAGAAATGTTGAAGGTATCAAAAAAGTATTTGTTCGTTCAGGCATAAGATATGATTATGCAATATATGATAATAATGATGATTTTATCGATGAATTATGTAGATATCATGTAAGTGGGCAATTGCGAACTGCACCGGAACATGTTTCTGAATCAGTTTTAAAGCTTATGGGTAAACCTTCAATAAAAACATACAATAAGTTTGTAGAAAAATTTAATAAGATTAATAAAAAAATAAATAAAGAACAATATATTGTACCATATTTTATATCATCTCATCCAGGCTCTAAGTTAAAAGACGCCATTGAACTTGCAGAATATATAAGAGATATGGGTCATATTCCTGAGCAGGTTCAAGATTTTTATCCTACGCCGGGAACCCTTTCAACGTGTATGTATTATACGGGATTTAATCCTTTAACAAATGAAGATGTATATGTTCCAAAGGATAAGGAAGAAAGAAGAATGCAAAGGGCCTTGCTACAATATACCAAGAAAGAAAACTATGAATTGGTTTTGAAAGCATTAAAAAAGGAAAACAGATATGATTTAATAGGTAAGGGACCAAAGGCTTTAATAAAGTAGGTCCTTGGCAAATAAATTGGTGATTGAGACTGCGAGTCCCGTTAATGTAATTTTAATAATTAAATTATTGCAAAATCTTTCATATTAAGATAGAATTATATTGTAATTATTATATGAGGTATTTTATGAACAGAAAAATTAGACGACGAAGAAAAAGAATAAAATTAATGTCATGGTCATTGGTATTATTAGTTGGTGTTTTAGCAGCTTCTTTTGCTGTAAAAGGTATTGATAAAAAAGGAAAAGACAAACATGACCAGGCTACTGAACAAACACCTACCAATAATTTAGGTGAAAATATTTCGAAGGAAGAACCACAGCCTGAAGAAAAACCTGATATATCTGTCAGAATAAAAGCTACAGGGGACATAATGTTTCATCCATCACAAATTGAAGGTGCATACGATTCAACAACAAATACTTATGATTTCAACAATAGTTTTAAGGCTATAAAAAGTATAATTGAAGAAGCGGACATTGCAATTGCCAACTTTGAAGGAACTACTGCAGGAAATGAAATATATGCTTATCAGGGATATCCCTTATTCAATGCTCCTGACGAAGCCTTAGACGCTATTAAAAGTGCCGGTTTTGATATACTATCAACTGCAAATAACCACAGTCTTGATACAAGAAAAGCTGGTATTATTAGAACTATTGAGCAAATTCAAGATAGAGGAATGGATGCAATTGGAACTTTTACCCAAAAGCCTGAAAGCAGGGTTTTAATTAAAGAGGTAAAGGGAATAAAGTTTGCATTCCTATCATATACAGAAATGGTCAATGGGCTTGAATCAGTTATTAGCCCGGTGGATTTAGACGCAATGGTGAACATCATTAACGAAAGTAAAATGAAAGAAGATATCATATATGCCCAGGAACAAAATGCTGATCTTATAATTGCATACCTTCACTGGGGAGATGAATATTCAAGAATTCAGGCACAAAGACAGGAAGTTTTAGCTGATATGCTTTTTACAGAAGGAGTTGATCTAATATTTGGAAGTCATCCACATGTTATTCAGCCTACACAGACATTGGATTATGAGGGAAAAACTAAATTTGTAGCATATTCAATGGGAAATTTCATATCAAATCAAAGAGTTGAAACCTTGGTGCCTTATGGTATGACAGAACATATTTCAAAATATACAGAAGATGGAATTATAATTGATGTAGAAATAGAAAAAAAAGGTGAAACCGGTGAAGTATCTATTAAAAATATTAGTTATGTACCATTGTGGGTTTATAAAGGATTTAAAGAAAACGGAACTGCTGAGCATGTAATTTATCCAATAATGGATTATATTGAAAGTCAAGAATTAGATGAAGATTCAAGAGCAAGAATGAGTAGATCATATGCAGATACTATGGCGCAAATGAACGCTGAATAATGGGGGATGTGGCATTATGGTTTTAATGGATCGTATTAGATTAATTTTTTCAAATATCGGATTTAATACCATAGTAGATATAGGTATCGTTTACTATGTTCTTTACCGTGGATATATTCTTATCAGAGATATGAGAGCAAAGCAATTAGTTAAGGGAATTGTGCTTTTAGTAGCATTAATTCCCATATCCTCTATATTCGACCTTTATATGATCGAATTTATTTTGGGCAATACCTTTCAAGTTGGTGTAATTGCGCTGGTTATTGTTTTCCAGCCTGAAATAAGAAAAGCTTTGGAATATCTGGGGAGAACTTCCTTTTCTTTATCAACTGTTGAGAAGAATGCTCAAACATCACAAAAAATTATTAAAGAAATTGTGTCTGCAACAACTTCTCTTGCAAGACAAAAAATTGGCGCATTAATTATTTTTGAAAAACAGATAGGTCTTAATGACATAATAGAAAGCGGTACCCAATTAGATGCAAATATTTCAAGTGGACTATTAATAAACATTTTTATACCAAATACTCCTTTACATGACGGTGCTGTTATTGTTAAGGATTATACTATAAAAGCAGCGGGATGTTTTTTACCTCTTACTGAAAACAATCTACTTAGCAAAGATATAGGGACAAGGCATAGAGCTGCAATAGGTATGACTGAAAAATCGGATTCAGTTGCTTTGATAGTTTCGGAAGAAACCGGTTACATTTCTTATGCTGTGGAAGGAAGACTTTACAGGAATATTCAAATTGAAGAACTAGAAATTTTATTGTCAGGTATTTATGCTGAAAATGAAAAGGTTAATATTATAGATAAATGGAGAAACAGAAATGAAGATAAAAAATGATAAATTATTTATTCAAATTACTTGTTTAGTTGTAGCCATTGTTCTATGGATGACTGTGATGCTTGTAACAAATCAAACTCTTGAAGAAACTTATGCAAATGTGAATGTTACCATAAGAAACTTATCTACCCTTGAAAATTCAAATCTGATAATGATGAATCAAGATAAGGAAAATATTACTGTTACTGTAAAAGCAACAGGATTAACTGAACAATTAGAAAAAATAAGCAGTAGGGATTTTTCTGCATATATAGATGTTTTAGGTTTTAAAGAAGGTATAAACAATGCTAAGGTGGAAATTGTGGGGCCAAGTGGTGTTGAAATAGCAAGCGTTTATCCTACGCAGATAGCATGCAATATTGAAGGGGTAATATCTAAGGTAATGGATGTTACAGTTCAATTTGATGAAGGATCTCAGGCTTCAGGTTATTACAGAGCTCAGGCCTTACCTAATCCTTCCTCTGTAAAAATAACCGGTCCAAGAAGTGTTGTAAATTCTGCTAATTTAGCCGTAGCTAATATAAAAATTGATGGAGCAGTTGATAATGTTGTTAAAACTGTGCCTGTAAGAGTTTACGATGATATGGATACAGAAATTTTCTTATCAGTTCCAACTGGAAATGTTCAGGTTACTGTTCCAATTTATCCAACCAAATATGTGGAGCTTAAGCCATCGGTAGTTGGTGTTCCTGAAGAAGGATATGAAATGGTAAATGTAACAGTACAACCTAACAGGGTAAGAGTAGCAGCAAAACAGGATGTTTTAGATACAATTAAGGAACTTCAGTTAGAAGAATTAGATATAACAGGTGCATTTAACAATATACTTTCATCAAAGAATATATTGAATACGGATGGATTAATAATTTTAGACTTGCAAACTGTTCCAGTTGTAAATACTGTGGTAGAAAAAATTATAGATAAAGAATTTACTTACAGCCTTGAGGATATACAATTTATTAACAAAAGTGATGGAAGTGATGTAATATTGGAAGAAACAGAAGAAGAAATTACAGTTACTGTAACAGGAACTTCAACCCTAATTAATTCTTTGAAAAAAAGCGATTTAATATTAAGAGCAGATTTAGCTGAAGCAGTTACAGGATTAAATACTATTAATTTAGATTATGTATCTGAAATTACATTCAAAAATATTACAATAAGTCAAGATACGGTAAATGTAGAAATTATAGAAACTGAAACTACAGAAGCTCCGGAAGAAGAATAATCGAGGTAATTATGTTAAATATTAAAATTAATAGCATGGATTATCAAGGAATGTTGGAGGCAGTATTTCTTGCCACACAGGATGCAATTAGTGTTGTAAACGAAAAAGGAGAACATATACTTGTTAATCCTGCCTATACAAAAATTACAGGTATTGAGCCAGATGATGTTATAGGTAAAAATGCACTTTTTGATATTGAAGAAGGTGAAAGCCTTCATATGAAGGTGCTAACAACTAAGAAATCTGTAGAAAATACAAAATTAAAAATAAGACCAAGCGGCAAAACTGTTGTTGCTCAAGCTGCACCAATTATTGTTAATGGTGCAATGAAGGGAAGCGTTGCTGTCTTACAT
>DATESJ010000115.1:0-3764 GCA_035270885.1 Sedimentibacter sp.
TGGGCAATTGTCTTATAAAAAAGAAGGCGATAGTGTGATTGCAATGTCTTATTCATACGATAAATACAGACCGAAGGGCTTTGATATTAATGGCCGTTCACCAAGTGGAACCGCTGAATATTTTAAGTACGATGATGCAGGTAACGTGTGGTATGATCGTCATGCTAAAACGTCTTATAAGCTTAATGCTGCGGGGCTCCCTGAAGTGGCTTACATACAAAATAACTATCATGCCGATTTAACACTTTCAGCAGTGAATAACGGAGTTGTAGAAGATATTGAAACCACTATGTATATGAATTACGATGAGAGCGGGCAGCGAATCTGGACACGAATCAAAACAAAAGATGGTGATGATGCTGAATTTACACTATCTGGAGTGGGTGTTTACTCAGCAGATATTCAGGCTCAAACAGGATACACCTTAAAACGCATGGATCTAGTGGCTGGTGGTTATCGAGATGGAATCAACGGCATGGCCTATTTTCCAGTGACAGATGCACAGGGCAATGTGCGAGGCTATGCAAGCGATGAAGGTCTTCAAAGTGCCTATGACTATTATGCTTATGGTGGTGTAGAAAAAATTGCAGTAAATGAGACCGATGACAAGAAGCGTTGGCAAGGTAAGGAGTACGATGGTGAGCATGGCAAGTACTACTTTGATGCTCGCTACTTTGACCCATTCTTTGGAATGTGGATGAGCCCAGACCCTGCCTCACAATTTGCAAACCCATATACTTATGGTGGAGATCCATTGAACTATGTGGATCCGAATGGAGAGTGGGTGCATATTGTTGTAGGTGCTGTGATAGGTGGTGTAGTAGGAACTGTCAATGGTGTTATACAATGTACCTCTGCAGGTGGCGGAAGTTGTGGAAAATCAATAGGCGTCGGCTTTGTAGGAGGTGCTGCTGTTGGTGCTGGAGCTGCTGCAACGGGAGGTCTTGCCGCAGAAGCAGTAGGTGGGGGTTTTGCTGGTGCTGTTGCTGGTGGAGCTGCAGGTGGAGCGGTCGGTGGTGCTGGTAATTATGTAAATCAAAGTATTGTCAATGGCGGATTTAATTCAGGTGACCTAGGGGAATCCACTTGGAAAGGTGCTGCAGCAGGAGCTGTGGGAGGGGGTGCAGGAGCATTTGCAGGTAATTATATGGCTCAAGGCTATGCAAGTATGGTTGGCGGCTTTGCCGGTGGAGCATCTGGCTCTGCATTCAATGGGGGTGATGGCTGGGATATTCTGAAAGGCGGGTTGATGGGTGCTGGGATGGCGTATGTATCGACGGTAGTGGATGCTGGAATTGAGTCACAAAAAGGTTTTTTAGATGAAGAAATTGTAAATTCATCAAACATGGATAATGATGCTCGTAACGAATTAGTTACACCAAAGAAAGCATCAGTTGAGATGAAAAAAATGTTTGATGATTTCAGTAGTTCAGATAGTGATCAAGGATTACTTGATTTAATGAATGGAACAAAAACTGAAGTTAGTAGAGTATATAATGAAGACGGATCTTATGTTTCAGGTTCTGATCGCCGAAGTGAGATAATAAGAAAAAGTGATGGGAAATTATACAAACATGTTTCGAATCGAGGTTTAGCTGAACGATTTAATGCCTTCAAGATTTATGTTAAAAGTTCTTTTGGATTTAGTTTTTCTCGTATACATACTCATTTGAATTCTTGGAAACCAGCAGTTGGGCAAAGTAGCGATATAACTACTTTTAATCTTGACATGAAAAATGGTATAACTAATTATATATACTTACGTAATTCTAGTACAAATAGTTTTTATCGTTATGTTGGTGAAAATGGAGCGAAAGCTCAAATGGCTCCAATTCTCTATTAAAAAGGGAAAAATGAAAATAATAATATTTTCTTTATCGTTAATTATTGTTTCCCTTTTTCTCTTTTTGTTTATTCAATTTGAAAAAGAACAAGTTCTTATTGATTATCCTTTTATACTTGAATTTGATGATCAATTTTTATTTCCAAGAAAGAGTGTTGATGAATTTGATTACAATGGTGATTTTTTGATTTATGATGATTTGTTGGATTTTGGTTTCTTTGTTCAGCAATGTTCGAAAGACAGTTCATTAGAATATCAAATTACTCAAATTGTTGATGGTATGGAAAATAAACAAGTTTTGTTTGTTATTAGCAATGATTCTATTAAGTTGGTGTCGAATGAAAAAACATATACTATGGAAAAGACCCTTTTTTATAAAGATGACCTTGTTTCATCAAAGGAATTTAAATTATGTGAAACTCATTCAAATAATTGTAAAAAAATTGTTGCTAACTATATTTACAATGATGAAAAAATAATAAAAATTAATTCAATATTTTTTGAAAACAATAAAGATGTTGAAGGTAAAATTTTAAAAGAAATAGAATATCAATATGATCATAATAATCTTCTTACAAAAATTTTAGTGAGTAGAGCAAATATACTTGATTATGAAAATTTGATTTCGATCATTAATAATCAAAATTTTGAAATAGCTTTATCTCATGTAGAAACCCTATTGTTTTATGATTCAGAATTACATTTGATTGAATTAAGAGATTTATCTTTATCCAATGAATTGATAAAAAAAACATTAATTAAAAAAAATGAAGATAATAGTTATTTAATAACATCAACAGATGCTACAAAAGAAATATTTGAATTAAGTGTAGAAAAGGAAGAGAATAGGGTAAAGTATGTATACAAAGATGAAAATAACTATGAGGAAAAAATAATTGTATTCAATTCAAAAAAAGATACGTTGTCAATTCATTTGAAATCGGATTGCGGATTTGACTGTAATGCAGAAAAAAACATTTTTTTTAATAATAAAGGTAAGAGGGAAAAAATTGATTTTTTATTAGAGACACGAATTTTTAATTTCTTTACGTTTGCTTCTCTTGAAACATCAGTTGAATTTATATATAATGATGGCAAGATTAATGATATTATTTTTGAAAAAAATCATTATGTTTTTACAATACCAATAAATCATTTTTTTAGAAGAAAAGAGGAAACGATTAGACGAAACATACATTTTGAATATAATTCAGCTCATTTTATAAAAAAAATAGAGGATAGTACAGAAGAAAAAAGGAAGGACAAAGATATACATTTATTGAATGAATATTACTTTAGTTATGATAATAATTTTTTTCGTAAAGAGTTGTGATTTCTTTTCTGTGATGTCCCTATCTTTAGCTAAAAATATCCGCTTGTACTCCATTTTTATTTTAAAAAATATCTCCCCACTATCCTCCCATAAAAACTTATATTTCATTTATGCTCAATCAAGAGGAATATTTTAGCGACAGCGTGAGGCATGCGGAGGGTGGCACGGTAGTGCTAGTGCGTAGCACCGACTGGAAGATAGCCCGTAGCTCGCCGACCCAGCGTAAATACTTTGTATGTAATTATTGTTTTGCTGGGGCACGCCATGATATTCAAGGTCGTCTTATTGAAACGTTTCATCCTGATAGAGGTGTAACCAAGACTGTTTATGATAAATATGACCGTGTTCGTTTTATTCAAAATGCAGCACAACGTGCTTTAGGGGGAAACCGCTTTTCTGCAAAAATATATGATGATCAAGGTAGAGAGATTGCGGCTGTAGAGGTGAATGGTCATCCTTTTGACTCTCCTGATACAGAGATTTCTCCATCAAATTATATTCCTTATAATCGAACGATTTATGGAAAGCCTACAGAAGAAGTGTTGAATAGTTGTGGTGTCGCAATTAATACAACTTTACTTGATTATA
>DATESJ010000116.1:0-2626 GCA_035270885.1 Sedimentibacter sp.
ATAATGGTTACTGTGGAGTAACCCAAATGTAAAATTGACAAAATAAGGAGGTGAACAAAATTAACTATATTTTAATACCAAAAGAAATAATTTATAAAACTGAAATGGGTAAAAATCGAATAATGGTATTTTCATATTTTGCTTCAAAAAGAGGATTAGATGATACAGTTGGGTGTAGTTGCAATAGTGTTGTTGAATGGTGCGGATATAAAACTAATTATAATAAAGATAAATCAAATGAAAATATAACAAAGTTAGTAAAATATTTTGAAGAAATTAAATACATAACTGTTGACGGAATAATTAACCGTAATTTTTATACCAGTGTAAAACTTAATAATGCTGAGTTTGATTTAGCTTCACAGTTTGCATTAATATATTTTGATGAAATTAATAATATAAAACAATATAAACCACATGAGTCTGATAAGAGTAAGATTGGATCACCAATATTATTATTGCTACTCTCCTATTTACGCATGAATATGTTGCGTAGGCAAAAAGGATATATTGGTAAGCCATCGGATAAGCCAGAATTTTGTTATCGTATGTATACTGATATTGAAGCTGACATAGGGGTGAGCAAAAGGTATATATCAAAAGGAATATCAATTTTAGAAGAGTTAGATTTAATAGCTACTCATAATCTTCCACGTTGGCAAGATGAAAATAAAAACTGGCACACTGAGGTTACACTGTTTGTTAATAAATACAAAGTGAATGAAAAACGCAATGGTTATGATAAAAGTTATGATTATAAGCAGGAGCTACAATGGGGTGTTGAATACATAAAGGAAAAGAAATTTTTAAGTAAGAAGTTTGATCAAAATACAGAAAAATAAAAGGAGTTTAATATGGCAAATAAGTGTAAATGTAGAGTAACAGGAGAAGAAGGAAATAGTGATACATTTATTAAAATTGGAAAGCATTATTATAAATCACAAGAAATATATGATGAATACCAAGCTAAATTATTAGAAGTAAAGTCAGGAATATATAAAATTACTAATGTAAAAAATAATAGGGTGTATATTGGTGAAAGTATGAATATACAACGTAGATGGAAAGAACATATTGATAAATTAAATTGCAATCAACATGCTAATTACTTATTACAGAATGATTTTAATACATTTGGTTTAGATGATTTTAAATTTGAGGTTTTACAATATTATAAATCAGATAGTGTTGCATTAACAAAAACCAGACTACTTATGTTTGAGCATAAATATATAAAAAAATATGAAAAAGATGGTTATGAACTATATAATTTAGAATATTCATTATTAAAAATTTTAAATAGCGATAGAGAAATATTTTTTGAAAGAGGTTTTACTCCTCAATTGCTTAATATTTTAGCATGTCAGATAGCTACATATAAAATAGTGCCAAACAAAAATATGTTTGATTTAATTAAAAGAATTACACCAGTCATGGAATACTGTAGTCTATGCGGTATTAAAAGCGTAAATAAATCAAATGAAAAATATGCGTCATTTATAAAGTTTATTAATGATAATTACGGAAATGAAATTGAAAAAATTATAAAAGTTTCAAAATTTAAGTACAAATCATACTCAGAAAAAGAGATTATGATTGAAGAAATTACAGACTATGGTAAAACTATTTTTAAAGATGTTCTTGAAAAAAATAAGTTTATAAAACAAAAAACATCAAAACAATTAGAAAACGGTCAAATGTCTTATACCGAATTTATTAATCAAATATCATCCAGTTTAAACTTAGAAAATAATCTCTTTTACTCTGTTAGAAATTGGTTAATTAAATTAGATATTATAAAACAAAATAATAACCATACATATGCAACTGAATTTTCTTTAAAAAATAATTATATAATAAACAATAAAAAATTTGAAGAAAAGAATACTGGTGTTATTTATTATACAATGATAATAAATAATTCATGTAAGAAATATGTATATAATATTATAGAAAATATGACGGAAGATGAAAAGAAAAATATATTTTTATCAGATATACTATATTAATTAGTAATATGCAACTATAAACCATAACCAAAAAGGAGAAGAAAAAATACATATGAATATTATGAATATTAGAGAATTAGAAAGCAATCTACAAAAAATGACGGATTTACAATGGCAGGAAATATTACCGCAGCTACGCAATCAAGTTAAACCAGTTGAGACAGCTACCAAATTATCGAGACAAGCTAGAAACATTCACATTTTAGGTAGAAAATGGTGTCTCACAGATAATGAATATAATGGGGACTCACAGGACAAAAGGTATACAGATTTCATTAATGATGTCCTCAAGCAAATTAGAAGTAAACGTGGCAGAAAGGATTACGTATATAACGTATATGCGATATGCGATCTACTGAAATTTGAACATGAGCTACAATGTGTGTTTGTGCCTGATGGGAAGTTTAGTTATTTTGAGGTTTGGTTGGAGAAGTGTTAATTAATAGTAATATATAACTATAATACATAACAATTAGAGGAGAATAATATGATAACAAGTAATTCAAGAGGTCACGCAACATATTACGATGGATTAAATTGGAGATATACAGATAATAATGAAATTGATAATGGAAAAAGACCATGTAAACGATGTGGCTGTATGCCAACAAAAGAAG
>DATESJ010000117.1:0-4800 GCA_035270885.1 Sedimentibacter sp.
CAACAAAATTGATTATACTACTGAGAAATAGCTTTGTCAAGTATTTTTTTAAATGATTTATTTTTAAATTTTACCAACTTTTCAAAGCTGTCTATTACATCAATATCATTGAAAATCAAGGTTTGTCCTGTTATCTTGCAAACATTGGTGGTATAGGCAACAGGTTTATTATACTCCTTGGCAAATTTTACAGTATGCGATGTTCCACCTTTTAGTCCACCTTCTATAACTATAACACCTTCTGAAACTGCTACTATCAATCTATTTCTATCAAGGAAGGAATATTTCTGTGCCTTAGCAAGTGGAGGTAATTCAGATACTATACAGCCTCCGCCAAAAATAATCTTATTATATAAGGCTCTACTTGATTTTAAAACATTAAAATGACCTGAAGGTATTACTGCAATAGTCTTGCCTTTTACTTGAAGGCACCCATGGTGAGCAGCCTCATCGCATCCAGATGCAAAGCCGCTTACAATAATGCAATTTTCTTCTGTTAATTTTTCAGCCATAATTGAACTTACTTCATAACCTTCTTGAGATGGTGTTCTAGTTCCCACTATTGCAATATTATTTACTTCATTTAAAAGTTCCAAATCTCCATCAACATATAAAACCAAAGGTTTATCTTCTATTAATTTGAATTTGTAAGGATACATTTGGTCATATAAACCGATAATTTGAATTTTGTTTTTTTTACAAGATTCAAATATTTTTAACGATTCCCTTTCAATGTTTTCTTGATCAATTTTTAACCTTTTAATTTTCATTTGGCTAATTAACTCTAAAACGTCTTGGAAATTATTCAGTCTTATACGCTTTAATTCCATATAGGTTAAAATTTTGCTGATAGTTTTTCTTCCTAAGCCATTTATAAGTTGCAGCCTAATTAAATCTTCATTGCTTATCATATTTTTCCCCTATTTTAATCTTTCCCCTTAGAATATACATGTGTCAAAAGCTCACAATTCTACTAACAACATGAGATTCTTCACCTCTGGTTCAGAATGACTCTAATATCAAAAACTAATATACCTCATAGATATATTATAATATAAATTATAATTTTATTTTGTTATATTTTAGCAAAGGCATGTCCTCGCAAATATATCATTTTTCATTTTATCACAAATTTCTACAAAAAAAAACTCTTCTTTTCTTTAGAAGAGTTAAGAAAATTTAATAATATTATGATATGGTTAATAATGGATCTCCTGCGCTTACCGTAGAGGACTCTTTTGTCAATATTAAAGAATTCTTAGAAATTGGCATCTCATATTAGTTAAGTTATGTACATATATATATATATAAGTAAGCAAAGAAATTTATTGCATATATTAATAATGTCGTAACGTTCTTAGAAAGGTGTGATTTTATGAATAGAAGACCTAGCAGAAATATACCATATGTGGCTCGAAATAAAATAGTAAAAAAAGCAGAAGTAGCTCAACCACCCTTGTTAAATGAAAACCAGCTAGGTGAAGTGGAACCTATTGTTGAGACAGGTTTTGTGAATGTTAGTGTAAACACGGCCTTAGGTGCCTTACCTGTCCAAGATGCAGTTGTTACCTTGTATGTAATGGAACCGGATGGAAATGAGGAAGCCTTGTACCACCTTATTACAGATATAAGTGGCAAAGTCCCCACAATGACTCTTCCCGTCATCTACAATCCACAAGACCCTTCTGAAAGTAGAGAGTATTTTTTTTCAACCTATAATTTAAGAACCCAAGCTATTGGTTATTATACTCAAAACATATTAGACATAAGGGTGTTCCCCAATACGGCAACAAACTTTTCTGTTAGTCTTATACCTGTTATGCAGGGTGGTGATGAGGACGAAGAAAGTCGAACAATAGTTATACCTCCAGCTCCTGCGGACATTTCCAATGTGTGAGGTGAGCAATGGATGATGTAAATGTTGTAAATTCACAAGAAACATATCCAAACTCACCATTACGTATTGGGGATGTCAATCAACATGTACTTAACATGAAAATGTCATTAAATACTATTTCATCAAATTATACTGCAATTCCAAAAGTTACTCCCCTTGATAGTCAATTTAATGAAAGTTTGGAAGCTGCAGTAAGAGAATTTCAGAATATATTTTATCTGCCGGTAACAGGTATTGTTGATAAGGCTACATGGTATGAAATACGGAAAGTGTATACAGCTGTAAGAAAGCTTGCCGAACATTCTGCGTCAGGCTCCCTAATAAGGGATATACCAACGGATATTGTACCGGTAGAAGTGGTTCCAAGGGTACAATTAATTCAGTATTTTCTTAATGTTTTGTCTGTTTATTATGATTCTATACCTGCCGTTGATATAAACGGTATTTTAGAATCTGAAACAAGGGCCGCACTAATTGAATATCAAAAAACCGTAGGACTGCCAACAAGTGGTGTTATAGATCAAAAAACACGGGAGACTATGTACAATAGAGTGCTTGGAATATTAAGAGAACTTCCTCCTACAGCAATTGCCTTACCTGCACTAATTTATCCCAATATTATATTTATGGAAGGTTCAGAAGGACCAGGAGTATTTGTTATACAGGAATTATTAGCTTTTATTTCAACAGTTGTAAGAGAAATACCAACAGTTGAAATTGATGGTATATTCGGCCCTGAAACATCAGCTTCCTTAATTGCTTTCCAACGGCTATACGGACTTGAAGCAGACGGAATTGTAGATGAAGAAACTTGGAACGAAATTATTAGAGTATATAGAGAATTAAGATTTGGAGAAATTAGACCTCCCGGTCTGTTCCGCGTTACTGAAATAAGGTAAATTTCTTTTGATTTAGAAAGGTGATGTTATGATTCCTGATATAGATGTATATATTCCACCATCTGCGCTCCCCCACCAAATTGTACCTTTCCCTCTTAATATAACTGTTCATTTGGGAGCACCAGATGAAGAAGCACTAAATGTAACAGTTCCATATTTAGACTATATTAAGAATGTAGCTTCAAGTGAATTGTATCCTACATGGCCTGAGGAAGCTTTAAGAGCAAATATACATGCAATTTCATCTATTGCAATGAACAGGATATTTACAGAATGGTACAGGGGAAGAGGTTATGATTTTGATATTACAAACACAACCCAATACGACCAAGCTTATGTCCATGAGCGAGGTATTTTTGATAGCATTTCAAATATAGTCAACGAAATTTTTAATGAATATATTGTGAGAGAAGGTCGTATCGAGCCCTTATATGCAACTTTTTGTGATGGAAGAATTTCTCAATGCAACGGCATGTATCAATGGGGTTCAGTGGATTTGGCAAATCAAGGTTATTCAGCAATGGAAATTCTTCAATATTACTATGGGGAAGATATAACTATTGCTGAGCAAACTGCAGCTGGAGAAACTGTAGGTACTTATCCTGGCGAACCTCTAATGAGAGGTGATTCTGGTATATTTGTATTTAGAATGCAGCATTCTCTAAACAGAATACACGACAATTTCCCCTTGATCCCTGAACTTAATATAACTGGATTTTTTAGCGAAAACACCGAAAATGCCGTTAAAATATTCCAGGAAGTATTTGGCTTGCCGGTAACAGGAATTGTTGACAGAGATACATGGTATAGAATTCGCTATATTTATATTGCCGTTACAAGTTTAGCCCAGCTAGTATCAGAGGGATTGACTTCTGAGGAGCTTCAAGAGCTTTATTCCAGAATTATATTAGAAGGAGGCAATCGCCCCATAGTAGCATACATACAATTTTTCATAAATATTGTTTCCCAAAAATACAATACAATAACTCCAGTCGAAATAAATAGGTTTTATGGTCCTGAAACAACAGCCGCTATAGCTGAATTTCAAAGGATTATGGGATTAATGCCTACTGGAGTTGTAAATCAAGAAACTATGAATTTTTTGTTTTGGGAAGCATATTCAATTCTTATATCAACTCCTGTTGAGGAAATAAGAATACCCTATCTACCCTATAGCGGAGTAGACTTAGAACAAGGGATGGGACCGGAATATCCAAAAATACTTCTTCTTGAAATAATGCTTAATTTTATATCGGCTCGTCGACCTGAAATTCCACCTGTAGAAATAGGTGATGTTTATGGTCCTGATACTGCAGCCTCAGTTATTGCCTTCCAAAGTTTATATGGACTTAATCTCACCGGTGTTGTTGATGAAGAAACTTGGAATAAATTAATTGAAGTTTATCATCAATTTTTAAGTGAAGTGCCCGAGAATCAAGGGGTATAAAAATCATAAAGGAGAACTTATGTCTAATGATTTGTATTTTAATTTAACTAGGGAAATTCAAAACTATCTAATTAATATTAGCAATTTATATCCTTCATTGCCGAAAATATCTCCTACCGGAATATATGACCCGGCTACTCAAGATGCAGTTCTTGCTTTCCAAATATTAGAGGGAATAAACCCGACAGGTGTTGTTGATTTTTATACATGGAATGCATTGATTCGCAAAAACAATGAGTATTTGAAACAAACCCAAAGGCCTAGTAGGATACCCTTTAGTCCAAATAATTTTACAGATGTTGAAATAGGCGACCAAAGGGATATAGTATATGCCATAAAAATTATGCTTAATAGCTTCAACAGAAAATATATAAATTATATTGAATTAGAACTTACAGATTTGTATGATGAAGAAACCAAAGCGGCTGTTATTCTTTTTCAACAAAGAAGCATGCTTCCCGTTACAGGAATAGTTGACAAAAATACATGGGATACTTTAGTAAAAATATATGATTGCTGTAAGCATTATTTATAAATTTCTATAATTGCTATTGACA
>DATESJ010000118.1:0-3848 GCA_035270885.1 Sedimentibacter sp.
AATATCATCAATTTTTTTATCTCTGTTAAGCTTTTTTATATCTTCCTTTACATACTTTTGCTTTAACTCATTGGCATAATTATAGTTTTGTTCTGAAATTTTCTCTCTTAATTCAGCATCCTGTTGGAAATATAATAAACTGTTCTTATCCTCTTCATTAATTTTATCTTGTGCAATTTTTTCAATTAATTTCTTCAGTTCATTCATCCCATAGCCGTTTCTCGCTGATGTTAATACAATGGGAATATTTAATTCCTTTTCTAGCCCATGACTATCGATTGTAATGTTCTTTTTCTTAGCTTCATCTATTAGATTGATGCAAAGAATTACATTATTGGTTATTTCAGATATTTGAAAGGCTAAGTTTAAATTTCTTTCAAGACAGGTGGCGTCTGCAACAACTACCACAGCATCATAATTTCCATAACATAAAAAATCTCTGGTAACCTCTTCATCCTTAGATGCAGTAAATAAGGAATATGACCCCGGTAGATCAACCATAATATATTCATTATTCTTATATTTAAATTCTCCTCTTGCAGAAACAACCGTTTTACCAGGCCAGTTTCCTGTGTGCTGATTAAGGCCTGTCAAATAATTAAAAACCGTGCTTTTGCCTGTATTAGGATTTCCC
The DNA here is from genome assembly GCA_035270885.1 of Sedimentibacter sp. Lineage (GTDB taxonomy): Bacteria > Bacillota > Clostridia > Tissierellales > Sedimentibacteraceae > Sedimentibacter. Next base: position 635 of record DATESJ010000118.1, read on the forward strand.
GCTAAAGCTACAATGTATTGCTTTTCACTTTTTTCTATTTCATATATATCTATTAATGAGTCCATTCTGACGGATTGTGCTGTAAGTCCCATGCTGTCACACCTCCTATAACACTTCAATAAACCTTGATTCTTCATTTCTAAGGGCAATCATAGCTCCTCTTATCCTGTAAACTGTTAAATTATTTTTTGGACCCCTTCTTAACACTTCCACATCTGCACCTTTTGTCAGCCCTAAAGCAAGAAATCTTTCCTTTAAATGAGCCTGAGCACTATTTTTTTCAACTTTTACAATTTCTCCAACATTAACATCAACTAATTTCATATCAATCTCCTGTAATATTTTAAACTTATATGCATAATATTTTTAAGAATAAGTTAGCCTAAGCTAACATTCTTAAACTATAATATGACATTATTCGAAATTTGACACAAATGGCGGAGGTTTTATGAAAGAAGAATTTTATACTATTAAAGGATATAAAATAAAAAATGAAGAAGTTATTTCATCATCTATGGAGGACTATATAGAAATGATATTCAGATTATCTGAAAAATCAGGGGAAGTAAGAGTAAATGATTTGTCACAAGCATTAAATGTACAGCCTCCTTCAACCACAAAAATGATTAAAAGATTAGCTAAAGATAATTATGTTTATTATGAAAAATACGGCTTAATAAAATTAACTGAAAAAGGAATGAATATTGGAAGCAAATTATTAGAAAGACATAAAATAATTTTTGAATTTCTACAGCTTATCGGTGTTAAAAATAATATTTTAGAACAAACAGAAATTATTGAACATGCAGTGAATGATGAAGTTTTAAACAAGATAAATGAATTGATAAAATTTTTAAAGGGATTAGAGGAATGTCCCCGTACTTAGGGGGACACACCTCTAAAGTAATGTCCCCCCATCTTTACTTTTCGTTCTCATCAACATCTTTCTTTCGTTCTTGCACCTCAAATTCATTAGGAATATATACATTGCCTGGATTAGTCGGTTTCTTATTTCTCATTTTCAGTTTATTTGTTAATTTCTTAAACATAATTTCACCGCCTTTTTTTAATATAGTTTAACTTATATTTCAATTATTATTAACTTATTTTTCAATATTGAATAACATAATGATAAAGAGTTTTTACAGTTCAACGGAGGGAAATATGGAATATATTTGTGAATTGAAAAATATCTCTAAAAGATTTCATACGATAAATAACGAAACTATAGCAATTGAGGATTTATCTTTTAAAGTTAAGAGAGGTGAGATTGTATCAATAGTCGGACCTTCAGGCTCAGGGAAGTCAACAGTGTTAGCGTTAATGGCAGGACTTGAAAAGCCATCAGAAGGAGAAGTAATTGTCAATACTAACAGCATAGGATTCATGTTTCAAAAGGATCAATTGTATGAATGGAGAAATGTTTATAAAAACTGTCTTCTTGGTTTGGAAGTAAAAAACAAGAATAATGAAGAAAACAGGACAAAAGTAATGGATATGTTAGATAAATACGGTTTGATGAATTTTAAGAACCATTATCCCAGCCAACTGTCAGGTGGAATGAGACAAAGGGCTGCCTTGGTGCGCACTTTGGCAATAGAACCTGATTTACTTTTATTAGATGAGCCTTTTTCCGCTTTAGATTATCAAACAAGACTTTCGATAGGTAATGAAGTTGGGAAAATTTTAAGGAATGAAAAAATAAGCACCATTCTTGTCACCCATGATATACCGGAAGCGGTAAGTATTTCAGACAGAGTAATAGTTTTTACCGAAAGGCCAGCTAAAATTAAAAAGGAATATGAAATAAAATTTGATGAGTGCCCAGGTGAAAGAACACCTATGAAATGCAGGAACACATTAGCCTTTGGTGAGTATTTCAGAGATATATGGAGGGATTTAGATGTGGAAGAAGAATGAACCGATTTCAACAATTTCAAAGGAACACGATGAATATTTAATGTCAATAAAAAAAGAGAAAGTTTTCATAAAAATCACGCAAGTTTTGATTTTTGTATTTGGAATTATATTATGGGAAGCGGCAGCCAGACATAATTTAATAGATACATTTCTTACAAGCAGTCCGGGAGCAATTTTTGAACTGATTGTGAAGTTTGTTAAGGATGGCAGCTTATTTAAACATTTATCTGTTTCTACAATGGAAACAATAGCAGGATTCTTGGTGGGTACAATATTAGGTCTATTGGTAGCTATAATTCTATGGTGGTCTGATAAATTAGCTAGGATAATGGACCCTTATATTGTTATTTTAAACAGTCTTCCTAAAACAGCTTTAGCCCCAATAATTATTTTGTGGGCGGGAATGGGATTTTCGGGAATAGTAGCTACAGCTGCATCCATTTCAGTTATTGTTACTACAATGACCTTGTACACAGGATTTATAAATGTTGAAAAGGATAAAATTATTCTTTTAAAAACTATGGGAGCAAACAAAATCCAAGTTTTGAACAAAGTGATAATTCCTGCTAATATCCCAAATATTCTGAGTGTTATAAGGGTTAATATTGGCTTATCTTGGATAGGCGTTATTGTTGGAGAATTCTTAGTTTCAAAAGCAGGAATAGGATATTTGATATTGTATGGTAGCCAAACATTTAAATTAGACCTGGTCATGATGGGAGTATTTGTTTTAGGAATTATAGCTGCAATTATGTATTTTTTTGCAGCATGGTTGGAGAAAAAAATAATAAAGTATTGAAAAAACGTTTTCTTTGTTGTATACTTTATTAAAGAAATTTCAATATATAAAAATGATATAAAGAAACGGTGGCGATAAAATGGAGGTAGGAGAAAAAATCAGGTCATTAAGGCATAAGCAGAAAATCAGCATAGAGCAGTTATCTGCAATGTCTGGGCTAAGTAAGGGCTTAATAAGCCAAATAGAAAGAGATATTACAGGTCCTTCGGTTGCATCTTTGTGGAAAATTTCAAAGGCTCTTAATGTTACCATGAATTATTTTTTTGATGAATATGATGATTTCAATCAGATAGTACGCAAGGACGAAAGAAAAAAATTAATTATGAGAAAATCAACAAGAGTTTATGAACTTTTAAGTCCTGATTTGAAAAAGCAAATAGAAATGCTAATGATTGAAATTAAACCAAATGAAAACATTTCAGCTGAACTCATATCCCATGATGGCGAAGAATGCGGAGTAGTTATTAAGGGAACTTTGAGAATAATATCCGGAGA
>DATESJ010000119.1:0-3057 GCA_035270885.1 Sedimentibacter sp.
AAGACACGACAAATTATGTTGTGCCTTTTTTTGCTATGTTATAAAACCGTAAAGCTTACAGACTCGTATTACAAAACTTTCAGTGACTTCAAAATATTCGGCTATTTCCCACATTTCAGTTATGCCAGCTCGAAACAACTCAACTAAATCCTGCTTTGGCATAAAGTTTTCAGCTTCCCAACATAACGCACGGTGTTCCGCTTTACTCCGAACGCAAGGAGGACTATGCAAATAGTGGAAAGCATTTTTCATGCAGTGTGCAAGCTCATGCCCCAACAGTTCCTTTTCTTCAGCCGTTGACTTTGCGTGGCTAACATCAATACCTATACGCATATCACCGTTTGGAAGTGCTACACAACAGGCTTTAGCGTCAGGCAAAGAAAAGTTGTCAATGTTAATGTCGTTTTCTTCGGCATAGTCATACAATTGTTTTAATGTCAAGTAATCACCGTGTTTCGTTATGTTGTCAAGTTGTTAGTCGTGTTTTTCGCCATACTTTTCAAGTACAAATTTAGCATATCGTTTTACATCTTTAAGTTGAGCATCAGTGACGTTCGCTTCTCCAAAAAGGGCAAATTTTATTTCATTGTCAGATAAACGTTCAGGAGTATTAGTGCCAAGCAGATAATCGGCAGAAACATCAAAAAAAGAAGCAATGGAAGGAATAAATTTAATATAAGAGTTACTTGTACCAGCTTTCCAGTTGGTAATAGTGTTCTTTGATATTCCCAAATGGTCAGCTAACTCCTTTTGCGAAACATTACGAGAGTCCAAAAGCGACAAAATTCTATTCAATATATCCAAAAAACTCACCATCCTTATATACAAAATGAACAAAGATACAAAAAAGCATAAATAATTTGTGTTTTAGTGTTGACAGTACAAGAAACTTGTACTATAATATGATTAACGAGAAAAAACGACAAAACAAGCACTATAAAACTAGGCTTCGACAAAATTTCACGTTTTGAGAAACAGGTTATTTTGTTTGGTAGGTAGATAACACTATATTAACGCTTTTTATAGGTTTTGTCAACAATTTCAAGCAGGACTTAACAGATAATTTACATTTTGTATTTTGTCCTAGATATAGAAGAAAAATATTCTTAATACCTAAAGTAGAGCAAAGATTTAAAGCATTGGTTAATGAAAAGTGTAAGGAACTTGAAATAGAAATTATCGCAATAGAGTGTGATAAAGACCATGTTCATATGTTTTTAAATTGTTTGCCCACACAAAGTCCTCCTAATGTCATGCAATATATAAAAGGATATACAAGCAAAATATTAAGAGAGGAATTTGAGATATTAAGGAAAATGCCGAGTTTGTGGACACGAAGTTATTTCGTATCAACAGCAGGTAATATATGTAGTGAAACAATATATTAGAAAGCGAGGTGAATATTCATTAGTAATTTTATTGTACAATTTTCTTTAAAGACAGAAATATATCAAGAAGATATACTGAATAAACGTTTTGAAATAGGTAGAAAGATATATAATTCTTTAGTAACCGTAACTCAAAAACGTTATAACGAAATGATTAAAACGAAAATATATCGTGCTATTAAAGCAGAGTTAAAAGAAATTTATCAATCAAAAGATAAAAATAACTTAAAACGTAAAAAAGAATTATGTAAGCAACTAAATGGTTTGCAGAAACAATATAATATTAATGAGTATTCATTTCACACTGATGTTAAAAATATGCAGAAACATTTCAAAGATAATATTGATAGCTTCACAGCACAAAAAATAGCAACTAATCTTTGGAAAGCTTATGATAAGTTATTATTTGGAAATGGCAATGAAATTCATTATAAAAGATATGATACATTAAATTCTCTCGAAGGTAAATCCAATAAAACTGGAATACGATTTAAAGATAATAATTTAATATGGAATGGATTAAATATTCCTGTTGTTATTGATTATAAAAATCCTTATGAGATACAAGCGTTAGAAAATGAAACATCTTATTGTCGTATTGTAAGAAAATACGTTAGAAGTAAATATAAATTCTATGTACAGATAGTTTTTAAAGGTACTACTCCTATGAAAATAAATAAGCAAACTGGAGAAATTAAACATACGTTAGGAATTGGTGATGTAGGTCTTGATATAGGTACTCAAACAATGGCTATTTCAAGCAATACTGACGTTAAAATATATGAATTAGCTGATAGGATTCAGAATATTGAAAATCAGAAACGTATTCTTTTAAGAAAGCTTGACCGTAGTAGACATTCTAATAATCCTAATAATTATAATGCAGATGGAACTATTAAAAAACAAGGTAATAAAAAAGTCACATGGACTAAATCTAATCATTATGTTAAAACTCAAAACCAATTAAAAGAGTTATATAGGAAACAAGCGGATATTCGTAAACTTCAACATGAGATATTAGCTAATGAGATTTTAGAACAAGGTGATAATATTTATGTTGAAACTATGAATTATGCAGGTTTACAAAGTCGTGCAAAGAAAACTGAAAAGAATGACAATGGAAAATTCAAGAAAAAGAAAAGATTTGGTAAGTCACTTGCCAATAAAGCACCTTCAATGTTATTAACTATTATTGATAGAAAATTAAAATATTATGATAGACAGTTAATCAAAATAGATACTTATTCAGTTAAAGCAAGTCAATATAACCACTTTGATGAAACTTATACAAAGAAAAAATTATCAGAGCGTTGGAATAATTTTAATGGAATTAAGATTCAAAGAGATATGTATTCAGCATTTCTTATAATGAATGTCAATACAGATTTAAAAACAATTAATAAAGAAAAATGCGATGAAACTTTTGAGAATTTCTTAATGCTTCACAATAAAGAAGTAGAAAGATTAACAGGTAATAAAAATCTTAGTAGTATAGCAATATAAAACAAAAAATAGGTTTTGAAACGAGCCTAATGCTAACGTTAATATTTTCAATGGAAAGTTTGTTAGTAGAAGTCTTGAAGAAATAAATTAGTCTTTATATCATTCGTGATATATTGGAAGTTTAAGTATTCAAGAACCCAATGTGCTTTAGCCATTGGAGTTTCAG
>DATESJ010000120.1:0-7014 GCA_035270885.1 Sedimentibacter sp.
TTCTTGTAAAATTCTTATAATATTGTATAATTATTTCATAATGAGTCATAAGGCGGATATGGAGAAAATATGAGAAATATAAAAATGATAATTGAGTATGATGGCAGTAGGTACAAGGGCTGGCAGAAGCAAACTAAAGATGTAAATACCATTCAGGGTAGAATGGAAGATATTTTAAGTGAGATGACAGGGGAAGAAATTCAGTTGATTGGATGTGGTAGAACTGATGCAGGAGTTCATGCCTTAAATTACACTGCAAACTTTCACACTAATTCTACTATTAATAATGAAGATATTCTAATTCGTTTAAATGATAAATTACCTGATGATATTGGAGTTAAGTCTTTAAGAAATGCCAGCGAAAGATTTCATTCAAGGTATAACATTTTGTCAAAAACTTATTTATATAGAATAAATAATAGTGGATATAACAATGTGTTTGGAAGGAAATATATTCATAATGTAAGAGAAAAACTTGATTTGGATAAAATGCGTGAATGTGCAGAGCTTCTTATAGGAACCCATGATTTTCAAAGTTTTACTAGCTTAAAAACTAAAACGAAATCAACTGTTAGAACTATTAATTATATTACTATAAGCGAAATAGATAACACTATTGAAATCGACATAAACGGAAACGGATTCTTATGGAATATGGTAAGGATAATTCTTGGAACATTAATTGAAGCAGGTAAAGAAAATTTGAATAAAGATGAAATGTTAGTAATACTAAATGCTAAGAAAAGAGCAGATGCAGGCCCTATGGTACCGGCAAAAGGGTTGTTTCTTAAGGATGTGGAATATTAGTCTGCCTGTAGAAGAGAGGACGCGAAAATGGAACATATAATTATAGAAATTAAACATAATCATTTGTTTGATAATATGAGCGAGGATGAAATAAAAGCAGTTCTTCAATGTGGTAATGCAACAATTGAAAGCTTTACTGACAATCAGGTTTTATTTGAAAAGGATCACAAGGTTAATAAAATAGGAATTGTAATTGAAGGCACCTTAAATTTGGTATCTCAGAAATATAACGGTAACAGGGTTATTGTAACAACCCTAGAGAAAGGTGATTTTTTTGGAGAAGCATTGATTTATGCTTCTTACGGTCTATCGCCATATGACCTGATAAGTTCAAGTAACAGTAAGGTTTTACTAATACCATACAGAATTTTTTCCAATATGTGCTCTAATGGATGCAGCTATCATAATCAGCTTATAAACAATATGCTGACTATTTTGTCTGATAAAATAGTTATGCTTAATAATAAAATGAGTATATTGAATGCTGAAACGTTAAAGGGCAGAATTGCTGTCTACCTTTTATCTCTTCAAAAAAAATCAAAGACCATGATTTTTAACTTGCCTATGAACAGACAAGAACTTGCCGAATTTTTAAATGTTAAAAGACCTTCCCTGTCAAGAGAACTTTCCAATATGCAAAAGGATAATATTATTGAAGTCTACCGTTCTTCAGTTAAGATTACAAATATTGAGAAATTGCGCGAATTAGCAGATTAGATTAAAGGAAATGGGTCAATGTGCCCATATTAAATATTGAAGACAAGCACTTTCTATGTTACAATATTATATACTCACGGAAATCTAAGGAGCGACTATGAAACTTAAATTTATACATACATCCGACCTTCATTTAGGAAAAAAATTTGATATAAAAAGTTTTTCTTTAAAAGAGAGAGCTAAAAGAAGACAGGAATTATGGGATTCTTTTGATGAAATAATTAGGACGGCAAAAATTGAAGAAGTACAATATTTGTTTATTGCAGGAGATTTAACAGAGGGAGAATATATAGACTATAAAAGTTTAAATAAGATTTCCGCAAAGTTTAAATCAATCTCTGACACAAAGGTAATCATTGCCTGTGGCCAGAGCGATCCATGTAATATTAACAACATGTATGAATATATAGAATGGCCTAAAAATGTATACATAGTTAAAAATACTGAAACTGTTTCGAAACTTAATTTTCCTGAGAATGATTTGTGTATTTATTCAATGAGCTGGGATAACCATATAAAAAATGAAAAAACTCAATCGATTTATGATATATCAGTAGATAATGATAAAATTAATATACTTTTGTTACATTGCCATATTAATTCTCAGGATAAATTGCCTGTGAATATTGATGTAATTAAAAACAAGTTTGACTACTGCGCTTTAGGTGGAAGACACAATTACCAGCAAATAATTGAAAATGTTGTATATTGTGGCACTCCAGAGCCTTTGTCATTTGAAGAAGACGGTGAACATGGAATCATAATGGGTAGACTTGAAAAAGCAAATGCGGAGTATTCACTTATACCTATGGCTAAAAGGAAGTTTATAACTCGAAAAATAGAGCTTAATATTTCATATGGCTTTAATAAAATATTAGATTTAATTAAATTTTCCGGTGACACTTTTTCAAATATTAAGGACTATGTGCGAGCTGATATATCAGGTGAAGTAAACACAGATATTTCAATGGATGAAATTGAAAATGAAGCTAAACAGTTTTTTTACTACATAGAATTTGAAGACAACTATATATATAAGACGGAAAACAAAAATTACGAAGGAAATGAATTTAATATTATTGAAAGTTACAAACTCCAATTTGACGACAATAACGACAAATTACAGCAACAGGCATTTAAGCTTGGGCTTGAGGTTCTCAGAAAAGAAAAGGTGGTAAAATAATATGTATATAAATAGACTACACTTGAGAGCTTTCGGAAAATTCATTCATAGAAAAGTATATTTTGGCAGCAAATTTAATATAGTATATGGTGAAAATGAAACAGGGAAATCTACTTTGCATAATTTCATTGAGTCAATGCTGTATGGATTTGAAGATGATACTGCAAAATATAATAAATTTAAACCATGGAACAGCCCCTTATATAAAGGAACAGTTGAAGTAGGAGATGGAGAAGAAAAACATCTCATTTCAAGGGATTTTCTTTTGGGGACGGCACAGGTTTTCAAGAAAACAGATGAATCAAATGAAGCCAATGAATTTCCTGTTGAGGATATTAATGCTCCCGGCGAACACTTCTTTAATATTAACAGGGTATCCTTCAACAATACCGTTAGTATCAGTCAACTTGGCAATAAAACTGAAAATGAATTAGCTGATGAATTGAAAAGCAAAATAATAAACTTAAGCAATACAAAGGATGAAGAAATTTCAATAGACAGAATTATGCAAAGACTGCATAGAATTAAGGAAGAAGCAGGTAGCGAAAACAATGACAAAACATTGTTAGGGCAGTATTCACTTAGACTTTCAGAACTTTCTGTGGCAAGAGAAAATTCCTTGAATTCCAAAAGACAAGTAATGTTCTTAGCAATGGAAAAGAAAAAGATTCAAAGCAAAATTCATGAGCTAAATAAAAGAATAGAAGAGAAAAACAATGAAATTTCTGATTATGAACTTAGCTTGGAAAAGCAAAAATTCCTTAAAGCTGAGCCTGTAAAGAAGGAAATAGATGATATAAATAATGAGCTAAAATCATTTGAAGCAGAACTTATAAATTGTTCCAAAGAAGATTACAAAGAAGCATCTGAAACAGAAAGCGGCTTAGCCTCAATGAAAAACGAAAGACTAAGAATGATAGAGGAAAAGGAAGAATGCATTTCACAGCTTGATTTAAGTCAAGCGGATTTGGCGAATTTCATTCCGGATGGTTTTGATATTGATAAGTTAAATATAGATTACGAAATATATAGAGCAAATAACGAAAAATTAAGTACACTTAAAACAAAGATAAAGGCAGGCAGAGAAAGCTTAGACTCCATAAATATTGATGAAATCAATAAGTTTATGGATGATTTCTCTAAAGTTGAAGAAATAAATCATAAAATTGAAATTAACAATATTATCACAGATAATAATAATTATGAAATAATGAAGAAGTTCGGTAAAAAACAGGGATTAACAAGTTTTTTAACAGGCCTTTTGGGTACAGCTTTCATAGTAGCTGCTGCAGCTTCTTGCTACTATGCATATTATTATAACAATATTAATTATTATTACGGTGGTGCTGGCTTCCTTTTAGGTATTATATGCTATAATTTCTCCTTTAAAAATAGAAATGCAGCTATAAGTGCCAAAAAAGAAATTGAAAGCATGGAATGCGAATATGCTGATTATACATTGTCTACAAATAAGTTAAATGAAGAAAAGCAGGAAATTTTAAAAAGAAACCAGAGTGAAGACTTTAATAGTATGTCTGATGATAATCAAAATAAGAGTATAGAAAAAGATGTTTATGAGGAGAAAATGAAACTCCTTAATTATGATGACAAAACATTCAATGAAGTTTCAGAAGAAAATAAGGCAATAGAAAAAGGACTTAATAACATTTTAAGTAATTTGAACTTGTCTTTATCTGAAGATAGTATTATTGAAATAAATGAAGCATACAAGCGCAAGGACAGTGTAAAAAATCAAAGTGAAAAACTAATAATTAATTCAGAACAAATTAACCGCGATATTATAAGGATTGAAAAGGAAATCAACTTCGAGGAAAGAAGATTTGAAATGGTTTTAAAAGCTAATGGAGTTTTGAATATAGAAGATTTTAAAAAAGCTGTTGATTTAAATGATAGATATAAGACTCTTATACGACGAAAAGAATATTGCGAAAATATTTTGGAAAATATAATTGGCAATACTGACTACCTTGAGCTTGAAAAAAGGACAGCAAATATTCCTAATGAAGTTAAAGAAATTAACAAGCAAGATATTCAGTTAAGTATTTTTAAATTAAATGAAGAGAATAATAAGCTTTTAAATAGTATTGACGATATACACAAGGAAATAGATGATATAGAAGACAATACCAGAAGTTTGGCAGAAATTGAAGAAGAAATTAACTTTTATGAAGATAAAATCAGCACATTTAAAAACAAAATAAAAATAGCTGAAATTGCAGCAGAAAAAATAACGAAAATATCAGATTCAATAAAGGGTGACTTTATGCCCCTTCTAAGAAAATCTATAAGCGATAATTTTGCTTACTTGACTGGTGAGAAATACTACAATGTAGACATTGATGAAGATATGAATATAACAGTTATGTCAGGGGAAGAGAATGACAGGAAAATTGAACTTGAAAATTTAAGCGGAGGCACACTAGATCAGCTTTATCTTTCATTAAGAATTGCACTTAGCAATATTTTAAGCGGAAATCAAAATATTCCTTTGATTTTGGATGATAGTTTTGTCCAATACGATTCTAAAAGACTTAGAAAATCTTTGGAAATGCTGTCAAGAGAAAGCGAAAGAAGACAGGTAATACTTTTCACATGTCAGGAAAGAGAAGCAGAGCTTTCAAAACAAATGAATATTAAGTTCAACTATATTAAATTGTAAGATTATAAAATTATAAGGAAAGTTTATGAAAATTTTTGCTATAGCCGATTTACATTTTGACTTCAAAAAGGAAAAACCCATGGATGTATTCGGCGACAATTGGGAAAACCATGAGGAAAAGATAATTGAAAACTGGAAAAATACTGTAGACCAAGGGGATTTAGTTCTTATCCCAGGGGACATATCTTGGGCTTTAAAATTAGATGATGCTTTAGAGGATTTAATTAAGATTGATGATTTGCCCGGAATAAAAATTATCGGCAAGGGTAACCATGATTATTGGTGGTCAACTTCAAATAAACTTGAGAAATTAGGATTGAAAACAATAAAATTTTTAAAGAACAACTTTTATGAATTTGGTGATATTACTGTTTGCGGTACCAGAGGATGGGACACCATGGAAGAACATTCCGAAGAACTTTCAAACGAGAAAATCTTTTTAAGGGAATTGAATAGACTTAAAATATCCATAGAGTCAGCAAAAAAAACCAGTGGGAAAATTCTTGTTATGCTTCATTACCCTCCCTTCGACAACAACGGACTTCCTAACCAATTTTTTGATCTTATGAAGGATTATAATGCAGATATATGTATTTACGGGCATCTTCACGGTGTGGAAGGTCATAAAAATATAAGAGAAGGTTTAATAGACAATATGATGGTTCACTGTGTTTCAAGCGATTATATAGATTTCACACTGAAGAGAATATTATGATTGTGTCCCCATTCCGCTTACAAACAGTTTAGTTGGCTCTTGACATGAAAACATAATTAGAGTATTATTTTAATAGTGAAAATGTTCTCAAAATAGTTAAGGATGGTGCTTTATGTCAAAGATGGATGCTCTAATAAAGAAATACGCAAAACCTGGATTGTGGCTTGAATCAGTTGATGTGCCTGAGCCTGAAGAAGGAGAAGTACTGATTAAAATACATAAAACTTCTATCTGTGGAACTGATATCCATATATATGTTTGGAATGAATGGGCTCAAGAAACAATTCCTGTTCCTATGATAATAGGTCATGAGTTTGTGGGAGAAATTGTTGCTTTAGGTAGAGGAGTAAAAGGTTATAAAGTTGGTGATAATGTATCCGGAGAAGGACACATCGTTTGTGGAAAATGTAGAAACTGTCTTGCTGGAAGAAGACATTTATGCAATGATACCAAAGGTGTTGGCGTAAATCGCACCGGAATATTTTCTGAATATGTTGCTTTGCCTGCTACAAACATATGGCATTGTGACAGTTCAATACCAGAAGAAATTTACAGTATTTTTGATCCATTCGGCAATGCTGCCCATACAGCTTTATCCTTTGACGTATTAGGAGAAGATGTTCTAATTACAGGAGCAGGTCCTATAGGAATAATGGCTGCAGCAATTGCAAGACATGCAGGTGCCAGATATATAGTTATTACAGATATAAATGATTACAGATTAGAGCTTGCTAAACAAATGGGCAACTTCAGAACTGTGAACACAAAGATAGAGAAACTTGAAAATGTAATGAAAGAATTGGACATGAAGGAAGGTTTCGATGTTGGAATGGAAATGTCAGGCAGCCACATTGCCTTAAATCAAATGATAGATACCATGACACATGGAGGCAAAATAGCAATGCTTGGTCT
>DATESJ010000121.1:0-3371 GCA_035270885.1 Sedimentibacter sp.
TATAATTTCTTCTTGGCTATCATTTTCTCCAGGAATTATAAGGGTGGTTATTTCTATATGAGCATTTTTATGAGCTTTTGCAATAAAGTTTTTAACAAGCTCAAAATCTCCGCCTATACTTTTATAAAATTCATGACTGAACCCTTTAAGGTCAATATTAAATGCATCTATATAGGGAGATATTTCATTTAATACTTCCTCATTAAAACTTCCATTGCTTACAACCACATTTTTTAAATTCTTGTCTTTTGCCAGCTTCGCACAATCTCTTACAAATTCATAACCAATTAATGGTTCGTTGTAGGTATATGCAATACCAATATTACCACGAGGAATTAAGTCTAATGCAATTTGTGTTAAATCTTGGGGACTTGCATGCTGGGTTTTTAGTTCATCCTTCCCCACAGTAGAAATTTCATAGTTTTGGCAAAAGGAACATTTCAAGTTGCACCCATAACTTCCGACAGATAAAATCTTGCTAGCCGGATAAAAATGGCTAAGGGGTTTCTTTTCGATAGGATCTAAGGCAATACTAGTAATTTCTCCATAGTTAAGAGGAACAATTTTTCCATCTACATTGCTCCTAGCTTTGCATAATCCTGTTTGATTTTCACTTAATTTACAATGATAATGACATACATTGCATTCTAATTTAGCCATATAATCACCTCGCAATTCTGGGAATTCTGGGGACGGACCTTGGAGTTCCTCTTTTAGTATCGGATGTAATTGCCTCACACCACTTTAAGAAGTGGTGGAAATCTACCTCCTTATAATTTTTTTATAGGATGTCTTACAACTGTTTTCAGCTTAGCAGCTGCACATTTTCTTGGATCACTTATATATATTTCGTGATGAAATCTAGTCTCTGAAATATCAATTTTGTATCCATTTTCGCTTGCATAAGTTTCCATAAGTTTTGTAGTTGCTGGTTCATCATCATAAGGACCTAAGTGCATACATTGAACACACAATCCTTCATCATAAATAAAAAATTCAACTTTTGAATAATCTATTTTTTTCTTATTTGTTGCTTGATTAATTGCCCATTCAAAATCTTCTTTTGTAATAAAATCAGGGAGCCTAATTATGGAGATAAAGTTTAACTCATTTTTTCTTGAGTAATCCATGCCTTTAAGTCCATCTATCCACCAAAATCCTTCTAAGGGAGGAACAACATATTCAAAAAATCCATCAATTTTATAATCGCCTTTATAGCTCATTTTTAAGGTATAAGCAATACCATATAACAATTCTACTGCTTTACCGTATTCTCCGTTTTCCTCATTTGGATTTCCTTTTCCTCTTACGGCAATGTAATTCATTTTAGGAATATTAACTATGCTAGGTTTATTTTTAGGCATATAGAATTCCTTATACTCTTTCTTATAGTCAAATGCCATATATTGCTCCTTTCGTTTATATTTGTACCTTTATTTTGTCCCGAACTGTTCAAGATTAGACCTTGATGATGCAATAATTATATCATATGTATTTAATTATAACCATATTATTGCAATAAAAATCTGTAAAATATCTGTAAAATCATAAACGCTCTCTTCCTTTGAACATGGAAGAGAGCGTGCTTTAGCAGGTTTACTACAAAGATGCAAACCATAAACAAACTAATATTTACCTTTTAACCACTGATAGCTTAGCCAATATATTAATACTAACAACCCAACTGTCCAAGCAAATATTGAGCTTGCTTGATCGTAATTCACAATCCTTAAAACTATAGCTAAAATTGCAGCCAACAATATAAAATAATAAAATGCCATGCCTCGTGCCTTTTCGGCTAAAAACCTATTTCTTTCATCGCTGTTTTGTATATCTATTTTTTCTGCATAACTATCGTCCTTTTGATAGCGATTTAATTGAACTAATCTCATTATAGATATAACAACAAAACTTGCCCCCATTCCACTCCAGAAACTATCTATGCTATTAAAAACTTCTGATGCAACAAACAAAGCTACACCTATAATCGCAAACAAAGTGTATTTAATTGTTGTACTTTTTATTTTAGTCATTTTATATCCTCCTCAAATATAAAAATATCTTCTATTGACATCGAAAAATATCTTGCTATTTTAAAAGCAAGCAAAATAGATGGATTGTATCGACCATTTTCTAATGAACTGATTGTTTGCCGAGAAACAGATAAAGATTTGGCCAATTCTTCTTGATTAATACCTTTTGCATTTCTTATTTCTTCTAATCGGTTTTTCAATAATATCACCTCAATACGGATAGTAGTATTGTAAAGTTAACTTTACATAAATTGTAGCACATATACATTGGCATGTCAAGCGTGCTTTACATAAATATTTATAAAAAATGGCAGCTATTTATCGCCCTACTGTCATTTTTTAGTTTATTTGCTTGTAAAAATATATTTTAGATTTTTTTTAACTTACTATTGTACTATAGTAAAATTTTATATTATAATATATGAATGTGTCAATAAGCATTATTTATGATACAAAAAAATGTGTAAAAATTGGAGAGAAAATGAATAAAACAAAGGAAATTGTATTAAGTGGTTTATTATTGGCTTCAGGTATAATATTGCCAATGATTTTTCATATGTTTAGTTTAACAGGTCCTATTGCCTTACCTATGCATATACCTGTTTTAATTGGAGGATTTTTGCTGTCACCTCCACTTGCCTTGCTATTAGGTATTACAACTCCTATAATAAGCGGATTGTTAACAGGTATGCCTGTAATGTTTCCTATGGCTATAATAATGGCACTGGAATTGGGGATATATGGCTTAACAGCATCATTAGCAGCAAGAAAATTCAAGTTATCAATTTTTCCTGCCTTGATTATATCTATGATTGCAGGAAGAATAGCTGCCGGCTTGACGGTAGCTCTGTTAGTTCAATTGTTTGGTCTAAAAATGAATCCACTAATTTTTATACAAGGTGCCATAATAACAGGTATTCCCGGAATTATTATACAATTAATCTTTATACCGGCATTAATTCATGCAATAAAATCATATTTTCAGATGAAATCGGCATAATTTGTCTGTTAATACGGAAGAATGAACATCTAAAAAGCTATCCCTATTACTAAAAGAGATAGCTTTTTTTTATTTAATTTAAGTCGTTTGTTACGTCTCCATTGCCACTGACTGGTATTGCTTGGCCACCTATTTTAGAACTTGGCTTTAAGGATGCTTTGAAAAAGTCTTTCACTCTTGCTGCTTTTTCTCTTAATTCTCTGGCTTCTTGTCCTACATAAACTCTGACGTCAGCTGAAACACCATATGCTTCTAAGCCAAGTTTTTCAGCAATATGAAGTGCTCTGTAAAGATGATATTCCTGGGTTACTATTACTATTTTCTCTGCTTGAAATATT
>DATESJ010000122.1:0-9011 GCA_035270885.1 Sedimentibacter sp.
AAGTCAATGTCATTATAGTTTGCTCCTCTTCCTTCTGTTATCTTCACTGAATCCGTCCATACCGCCCTTTCCTCATTGATATTCTTTTTAGCAGCATATATGTGATTTTCTTTGTATTGGTTTTCTGGAAGTGATGCTTCCTGGGAACCAGGTTTTATTCCTTCCTTATATGTATAGTCCCCTTGAACCCATGCTACATAAATACTGTTATAATCTGATCTAACCATGAATTCATCTATAGGTATTTCATTTACAACTATTTCATTACCTGCTCCATCCTCTACAACATCATAACTATGATGAACTACTGTTTCAGGACTTTTGTATACTCCTTTTAATTTGTTCAGTACATATACTTGGTCAAAGGTGCCCTCAATTTCTCCTTCTAATTCATATTTTAGCAAGCCTTCCTCTAAAATATATCCTATGTCAATAGATTGAATATCTCCATCAGATAAATAATACAGAAATACATTATCTCCTGCACTTATAAATTCAAGACAATATTGGCCTGTCATGTCATCTGTCAAGCGAATTGGAGGGTAGAATTTTTCCTCTTTAAAGCTGTATAGCTGCAGAAATATCTCTCTATCCACAGTGGTACTTAAATTGTTGTCAAAATCTACAACATAAGCAAGAACAGCCTGGTTTTCATATCCAATTGCATTAGAATCCACTACATGAGGATCACTGCCAGGTAAATTTTCAAGTGTTATTGCTCTGCCAGTTGGCACGTCAGCCCATAAACCATCATTTTTAGCTATATCACTGTAGTTTACATAGACATACTTGCTTAAATCTATAAAGCCCTGACCGTAGAACATACCCGGCATATCACCACCTACTGCTCTATCATCCCACACATTTCTTTCAAAATCATAAAAACGGTAAGCTAAAGTAAAATATGAAGGATTAATAATGTCTCCAACTACAGCATTCTTATCACTATCGCCTTTTGTTGCCTGGTAATCAGATTTTTTATATACAATCATCAGATTTTCTTTACCTGCATCATTTTTCCAATATGCTATGTAAGGCTCTGTATCTGAATATGTATCATCTTTGGTGTGATGAGTTACCTCCTGTACATTTTCAAATGTTTTTTCATCTTTGTTAAAAAATCTCGACTTTATATTTCGGTTATTAAGTACACTCATTACTGTGTCATCAGAATCAATTTCGAATACTGAGCTTGACCAGGCAACTAACACTTTGTCTCCTATATCATAAATCCATGGCAGTCCATCTGGAGTGTTATCATTGTCAACCTTATCAGGAATACTCCAGGAAGTTCCATCATAAATCGAGTAAAAGAGCTGTGTCCTATTTTTATCGTCAAGGTCTTTATCATCATCTAAAAAAATCAGCAGCTGTTCATCTTCTCCAATTGAAGCAAGCAGCGTATATGGATATGGATAAATACCTGTTTGCAATACTTGCTCATTTTGTGGAGTGGTATCTACTCCATCTCTTGTAATGAGAACTCTATTCTCACCTTGCCATTGTCCTCTATTGTCTCTATAATCTCTACCCATAACCTGATAATCTTCTGCACTTTCATAGAGAACGGAAGTATCACCTAAAAGGCTGTCAATACTGAATTCGCCAGACAGTCCATAATTAAACAGATCCCACTCTTTGCCAAATATACCCCATGTATATTTAAAGAATAATATTTCAAGGGACAAATCACTGCTCAATCTGACTTTTCCGCTGCCTGATCCTGTTGTAGTGAAATTCAGGTCAAAATCAGCTTTTCCTGAGAGTGTCACCTTAGCACCGGTTATTTCCGCTCCAACACGCAGTATTATTTTTGGCTTTACTATTAGCTTACCGTACATAGTGAAATCCCTATCTGAATTCGTGCCTGCTTTGGAAAAGTCTATTTCGCCATTGTCGTTAAAATAGAATTTGTGTTTATATTTCTCTATTACAGTCATTCCCGTCAGTTTTCCTCCAAACTCCATTTCCACAAAAAGTGTAACACCAATCGGAGTCATTCTTTCAACCTTTTTGTTGTAATCAAACGTAAGAGTGGCTGACATAATCATTTCTTCAAAATATGCATCTCCATATCCGGAAGATGCAGGGTCTTCATCCACTGTCATGCGAAGATACAGTGATGTTGAAATGCCAAACTTTAAATCAGAAGTTATGCTTGCAGACTTTTTTTCCTCATTTTTCTGATTCACTGATTTATCAACCACGCTCATATTATTATCTTTGGCTGCATCTTTAAGCTCTTCTGCTGCAGGATTCTTGGAGTTTTCGCCATCCTTTTCATCGTCAACCTTACTGCCATCTGATAAACTATTCTCCCATTCCTTGTCAAAACCGAAAGCTATAGTCCACTCAGTTCCTTTTTTACCGGTTTTGTCAAGATATTTTTTTGCCTTACCTGCTAATCCTAAATCAAAAGCAGCATCTATATTGCCAACAAGGTCTACAGCTGGTTTTAATGGAGTTTTAAAAGAGGATAAAAGTGAAAAAGTATCCAAATTCTTTTTAAATGTGAAGCCTGCATTATGCTCTAAATAAAGATGACCATTTTGATCCACAAACTGCACTGTCATTTCGTCACCCGGCACTATGCCACTAGTTGACGGATTAAAATCAAAAGTAAATGCACCATTCTGCGGTGTTACTTCAAAAATAGGTTCGTTTTTTACTACTCCATTTTTTGAATAAAACCTAATAATCGCTTTTGCAGCGGTGATGCCTTGTTTTAGTGACTCTACTTCAAATCTGAATCTATAGTTTGCATCTCTGTTGTCAATAATACGAAAATCTATGACAGAATTATTGTCTGTGAGATTATGTGCTTCAAAATTAATAGGGTTAAATGCATCATATTCGTTAATTACAATATTAGTAAAAGCATTGACATTTACATGTCCTGTATAATTTATACCCTTATAAGTGATAATTATGTTGTGATATTCATTAGACCTGAAATCTGAATGTTCGATTTCAAATTCGCCTTTTTCATTTGTGTAGACAGTATGTCCGTTAATATCCAAAGAAATACCCATAAGAGGCTTATCAGAGGAAATGTCTTGTCCACCGGATAAATTCAATATGTTTCTTCCTCTTAGCATAACTCTTCCTGATACTAGGCCCTTTGCTGTACTTGAGCCCTTTGGTTCAAAGCTATAATAGATAAGTGGATGGTCATAAGAAGGAACATATGTAAAAAAGTTTCCTGCCACTGTTTTTCTGTCAAAATTAGCTTCATATTCTCCTAAATTATCTACTTCTTCCCTGCTTAACCTTCCATCTCGATTTATGTCACCCGACCAATCTTTCCAAACCATTCTATATCCCGCATCAGGAGCGCCGGAGATAGTGTACATCTTATTTTGCTCAAGGGGAGAAATAATTAGAGGATTCTCGCTGTTCCCTGTTTGTGATTCCCCTTCACCCGGGATGTATGCTACGCTTCCCTTGTTTCGTATTTCAAAGGTTGGGTCAGCCATTACAGTAAGTGAGGATGTCCCGTAGCTTACGGTTAATTCAGAAAACGTCTCAAATGGATTAAAATTCAGCTCTCCTGGCAAAGTAGGATTGATGTTTATTCCTTCTATTGGACGGAAATATTTTAGCATCAGCCTTCCGTACATTGTAGCAATTTGATCCATGGCTTGTGCCTCACGGTATGCCTCTATCCAATTTGTAGGCATTGTATAAAAGCTTGGTTCTTTTAAAGGATCAGTCATATGGGCGTGTTCATATCCGGATACAGCATTTGAACCGTTAGCATATGCTCTAAATTCAATGGTATCCATCATATTAACTTTAAATATCTGTCCGTTTGAAAAGCTGTCTTTATCCATGCCTCCCTTGGCGGGGTCATAATTTATTTTTACAAAGCAAGGCCTTGCTTTAAATACTGGCGATATGATGATTTTTTGACCCGTCATTATAATATGGTTTATATAAACTGGTTTATTGGTTTTATAATCCATAACCTGGTTGCTTGTAAGCTCACCTAAATTTATTTGATCTGCTTGTACATAATAATATCTGTCTCCGGCTACATCAGCTCTTCTTTCGATTTTGTATCCCCAAAGATATACTTTTGATGTATCCTTGAATTTTTCCGAATACTTCGGAACAAGTTGAACAGTAGCTGATATAGGATATAATTTCTCAGTAGATTCATAATCTTCAGCAAAAGCTAAAGTTCCTACGTACTGAGCGGGACTTGTCTCGCTGATTGTGGCAGTTTTCCATACTTTAGGCTTAATGTATGCATCTTCATTGTATTCAATTATTGAATCTTCATTTTCTTCAATATTTTCTAAAATGATTGTAAGAGCAGCTTCTGAAACAGTTCTCGTATTTGATGATGTAATCAGCGAAGTCGCCATATATTCATTATTTTTTGTTTCAGCCAAATATGAAGATTTTGGAATTATCGTTACAATTGTCTTGGTATTGCTTTCAGAAATATTAGAGCTTTCCGGGTCAAGTTTTACCAAAAACTTAAGTTCTTCTGAGTTTGTTCCTTCTATTAAGGGAATTTTTATGGTCTGGGTTTCCTGCCCAGGTACAAAGCGTAACTCTGTTGATAGAGGCTCATAGTCAATACCTGGTTCTGCCGTAAGTGCCGCTGTGCCAACACTAATCATACCATATCTATAAAGGCCTGCTGTACGTCTTACTTTAACCTCAGCATATCCTGATAGTATGTCTACTCTAATTTGATCATCAACCATTTCAAACTGAACTGTTTCTTTTTCCTCATTATCTTGAATATTCATATATGAACTAATGTTTTCACCAAGAGAACCACCTACAGGATCTAAAAGCACAAATATTACCTGTTCTTCATCCTCAGAAATTGTATCATCTATAGTATTAAACCTTATTTTTTTAATATATTCGCCATCTTCAAAATCAAATGTATATGTAACTCCAGGCACTCCGTCAAACATTTCTTTTTGTGCCTTAAGGACATTATCCTTCGTATCTTGGTCGGCTTCTCTCCACGTAGTACGAGTAGAAGTTGTTTTTGTAAAAGCGTCTCTGGCACTACGAAGGCCGCTACTCCCGACTTCATGTATTAATTCAGGTAACAACAATTCCTCATATTGTATACTTGTGCCTGTTGTAACCTGTTGTTTTTCAGACTGAATGCCGGAGTGTGTTGTTACAGTAATATTTTCAACATCTTCAAAACTCCCTATCAAAGGTTTTGAATCAGGATTGCTTGGGAGGGTTATTGGAAAAATTGTTGTAGGAACACTTATTGTATAGTCGTCTCCGTATTTTGCAGTAACATCAATTGTTTTAAAAGCAACACTTGCCTTCCCTTCAGTACCACCCTTTCTAACTATTGCAAATTCCACTGAAGACAAATTCTCAGAAGTATTCATATTGTCTGCAATAAATTCGAATAAACCGTTAGGATATTGAGTTTCATCAGCAGCTTTTCTTAATTCTTCCTTGAGCAACAACTCACTTCCTGTAGTAGCAAGCGCTTGCATTGGTAGCATGGTAAAAATAATCTGAAATACCAATATTAGTGATATTACCTTATTTTTAATTATTCCTTTCATTTGTACCCCCATATTCCTCATAAAATTGTAATCTTTTTAATTGTACTTGCTATTTTCATCCTTCGGTTATATACTATAAACAATCTCGAAGACTACAGTTACCGACTATAGTCATAGTATCATTACCGGTGCTTTTTGTCAATATACGACAAAATATTTTGAAAAATATTATAGGAGAAATCTATGGTAAATAATAAAATGGGTAAACGGAAACTACAAGCTGCTAAAACTAAAAATAACATTTACGAAACTGCAAGAAGACTATTTCTTGAACATGGAGTTGATAATGTTAGTGTAGACTCAATTGTAGAAGAGGCTGGCGTTTCAAAAGGAGCTTTCTATGTTCATTTTGAATCCAAAGATCTTTTGGCATCTCTTTTAATCAAAGATTATGTCAGCGAAATTGACATGGACTACAAAGAATATCTAAAAGGGCTTAACAGTGAAATTTCTACTTACGATGTAATTATTCTATTGGCTGGAAAAGTTGCTGAAGTCCTTGAAAATAAAATTGGATATGAAAATATGAAAGTATTATATAAAGCACACTTGTCAAAAGCTACAGATACAACATCTACAACAAGTTATGAGAGAGAACTTTACAAAATGTTTGAATATATTTTGAATAAAGGAGTCAATAACAAAGAAATTAATTTAAAAAAGCCTGTTGAAACCCTAGCACATCATTTGGTATTAGCAATGAGAGGAATAACATTTGAATGGTGTATAAGATACCCAGATTTTGATTTAAAAACGCAATTTTTAGAACATTTTGAAATTATATTAAATGGAATAATTAAGGAGACGATTTAAAAAATCGTCTCCTTTCACTTACTCTATTGTTACTTCTTTATTATTTAGATCAAGTATTGATGATTTACATGTTCCGCCTAAATTTTCTTCTACATTCTTTGCCAAATCTTTCAAAGCATTTTCAAACTCTTCAATTCTATTTTCATCAACTAATTCAATACACAAAAAAGCATTCTTTGTATTTTCGGTGAGCATGGTTCTTACTGATTCACGCCAATTCCAGCATCTGCAAATTGCTCCTTCATCATCTTTATATACTATTTCACCTTCATATGGGGGTTCGCTTTTATCTGTTCCCAATGTAATAAAACTTTCATTTCCAACTGCTTTTGTAAGCCTTATATGGCCTGCAAATTTATCAATATCTTCACCACCACATGGCAAGGCATATCTTAATGAAATACAGTTGTAAATATCTACAAGAGGATTAATAGTTCCTAAATTGTTTCCATTATTAATTCTTTTTAGTAATGCTTCAATAGATGACCTTGCACCTTTTTTTGTTTTGAACTTTTGAAAGGCCTCTCTCCATACTTTTACAACTTGGTTACTGCTAAATTCTGAATTGTTCAAATATTTTAAAGCTTCCTTCTCAGAATTCAAAATCATTTCCTTATATGTTTCTGTGTCTTTAATAGTATTATCTATGCCATGGCAAACAACAACTCCAAGCCTTGCATTAGGAAATACACTCCAAAAATCATCTTCAATAATAAATTTTTTCATTAAACTTTTCTCCTTAATATTATTTTGTTTGCTGCATTTAAACAAAAACTGCTTGAACCAACACCATGTATACAACAGTTCCTACTCCTATACTTAAAAGAGCATTTTCTTTCCAATAATGAAGAACTGCAATTATTAATATAGCTATAGCCTCAGGAATTCCATAGGGAGTCCCTTTTATATTAACACCTTTAACGCAGTATACAACCAACATACCAATAGCTGCATAAGGCAACACTTGTCCAAGGTAACTAATATATGAATTATTTGCATTTTTCCCTTTAAATAAAATAAATGGCAGAAATCTTGTTACTATGCTTCCTATTGCAAACATGAAAGCAATAATCAAGGTTTGAGTTGCTGTTAATGTCATACTAATTCCTCCTCGGCTAATCTTTTCTTTTCTGTATCCTTTTTTAGTACTGTCAATGCCGCTATTATTGCAATCATTGAAGGAATAATAAAGTTATTAGGTCCGAAGGCAATTAAACAAATAAAAGTACATGCCACACCTATTATTGCCGGTTTGTGATCTTTCTGTGATTTCCATTGTCCTATAAATATTACAACAAAAAGTGCAGTTAAAACGAAATCAAGACCTTTAGTATTAAATGAAACCATAGAACCAATAAGTCCTCCAAGTGTTGAACCTAATGCCCAATATATATAATTAAGAAAAGTAATAAAAAACATAAACCAGCCTTTGTTTACGCCCTCTGGTGGCTCTGCTGAACAAACAACAGAAAATGTTTCATCACACAAACCAAATATTAAAAATGGTTTTAGTTTGCCGGTGTCCCTGAACTTTTCTATCAATGATATCCCGTAGAATAAATGCCGCGCATTTATCATTAATGACATCATAAGTGCATAAACAGGATTAAATACTGATGTAAGAAATGTAATTGCCACGTATTGTGATGATCCAGCGAATACGACTAAACTGAATAATAATGACCACCCGAAGCCATATCCTTTGCTGTTCATTAAAATTCCATATGCGATACCTATAAAAATAAACCCTGTAAATATGGGGATAGTATGTGGAAATGCTGCTTTTAATGCATTAACTTTTTCTTTCAATTTGTCACCTCAATAATTTAATAAATACTTGTAATCTTTTAACCAAGCTTATTTCAATTTTAAGTTAAATTATATAATGCTAATATAAATTTTACAAGAGAATAAATAAAAATTTTGTTTAATGTATAATTTTAAAATCACTTTGTTCTTGAATCGCTGATATTGTGTAGCCCTTCAGCAAAAATGATTTTTAAAAAATCACATGCAGCATGTGATTTTGTTTTTTAAACTTTAAACAATTTTTTTAAATATAAATCAGTTTCTATCCGGTTCCGAAGTATGTTAGTCTTTGAATTATGTTTTTTTATTGTTTCTTCGTATCGTTTCATATGTTTCTCATCTCTTCCATCTTTCAAAATCCATTTAATAAATTCCAAATCTAATTTTTCAATGCATCCGTCTGCAATACACTCACGGGTTTTACCCTTATATTTAATATATCGTTTAAATGCCTGCCATAAGCAAACCCACCTTGAATAGTTCATGAAAATTATTTCATCTGCTTCATTTAGTCTTCTCTCTCTATGAAATTTTGTATAATTCCCATCTATGACCCAACTCTTGTTTTCATTCATGAACTTTTCCACCATGTTTTTGGCTATTTCTTCATCCCGCTCAATCCAATTATGCTCAAACTGTATTTTGTCCATATGCAGAACTGGAATATTATAAAACTTACCTAATTGCCTTGCTAAGGTAGATTTACCTGAACCGGCGTAACCAATAATTGCAATTTTCATAAAAACCTCAACATTTCTTTTCCAACCATTCTCTTGAATGTTAGATAATACTTTATTATCTTGTATTTTTCTACATTATATCGCAAGT